>JAQUYF010000096.1 GCA_028691975.1 Bacteroidales bacterium
GAGCTACCGAACCGTCCTTTTCTCGTTAGAGGGTGCAAATGTATTTATTTTTTTTCACTTAATAAAATAAAACTTGCACCCTGCATTCGATTTGTAACTTTCCAAGCCTATTATTTTATCGGCAGCTCATCCGGACACACTAAATCTTCGGCTTCTGAATCATTCTAATTACCAGAGAGATGAAATAAACAATGCATCCGTAGATAATTGGAATCAGTGATACTTTGTACCCGGCCGCGATTAAAGAGACAGGAATATCTCCGGCAGATTGAACTGCATCGGCAGCGTAATACAAGCCCAATAATTGCCAGAAAATACCAATAACAAGAGCCATAATTCCTACCTCTTTGACCCATGCGGGAGCTTTCCATGCGCAGAAAAACACTCCGATCAATGCAATAGTGATCATCGACATTCCTGCCGCACCTCCTTCAATAAATAATTTAAACATTTCAATAATATTTAAGTGGTTAATAAATGTGTTTCATTTTCTGATACAAAGGTACGTATGTCTAAAACGATCTTAATCGATTGATACCTGTCGAAACCCACTCTTCACTTGTCGAAACCCCAAGATAGCCGTCAAAAGCCTTGATTGCCCGTTTTTATGATTATCTTTGGGCAAATAATCGGATACATGAAGCGTTGGTTTTCATTATTATATTGGGTATTTGCGGCAATCGTTGTAGCGCTGCTGTTCATAAGTCTAAGCTATAACTTTTACGAAGCACTGCTTCTCGGGGTGACATTTATTCCCACCTCTTTTGTCGCCAAATATATGCTGCAACTTATTCACTTCAATGACGGTGTGAGAAGGTGGATATGGCCACTGATTTGCCTGTGCATAATGTTGATTGTGCTTCAATACTTCATTATTTTCCTGGTCAGTATCTATTTTTCGCAACTTACTGTAGCATATCCATCATTGATGAACAACCCTGTATTCATCATACTTCTTCTCTCACTGTTTATCATTCCGGAGACCCTTATTTCACCTATGTTTAAAAAGAGAGATTCCACGGTAGATTTTATTTGTGACAGGCGCAAAGTCAAAGTCGAAATTGACAATATTGCATATCTTGAGTCCAATGATACGGAAGTTAATGTACATATGATTGACGGCACTGACTATCGCACTCGCACAACTATTACATCCTGGACAAAGATATTAGATGACAGATTTTTACGTATTCACCGCTCATATCTTGTCAACAAGATCCATATTTCAGAATTCAGTCAGACTGCAGTTACAGTCGCAGACAGGACAATCAACATATCACGCAAATACCGTGACGAAGTCCACCGAATACTGTCAAAATAGATGTACGACACGTATTAATCCGTTTCTTCCAACTCAAAGATATCCTAATCGGCGTGCTATTTTCAGCGAAAGAACGGTCGGTGGAACGTATTCCCCGATTCAATGGCATGAATTGTCTGACGACTAACCTGTACGTCATTGGCAAGTTCCTGTTGGACCTTACAAAATTGTAATCTATTTGTAAGAGAAAAATGTTGTCAGTGAATATGGATTGGGATACATTTGCACTGTAAAATAAAACAGCAGTAAAAATGATTTCAATTATTATAGCCGGAATATTGACAGCCTTGCTGTTATGTTCATGTGATAACGCGCCGAAAGCACAGGATATTGTTCAAAGTACGGCGACTGAAATAGTGCTTGACAGTATTTCCGCACCTGAGTGCGAAAGTCTCTATCGCTTGGGGCTTGTATGGGGCTTTTTGAAGTACCACCACCCTGCAGTCATAAAAGGAAACTATGACTGGGATGCAGAACTTTTCAAGATAATGCCGGCATATTTGGATGCGGAAGCATCCGCAAATCAGGACAACATCCTGCTAGCATGGATCAATTCGTTAGGTAAGATTAAGCCTTCCTGCAAAAATGCAACCTGTTCCGGGGATCGGGAAACCGTCAAAATGGCACCTGATCTTGCGTGGCTTACCGAAACAGGGTTCAGCCAGCCGTTGGTTGATAAACTTCAGGAGGTGCTCAATGCAAAACGCCCTGCAAAACAGTATTATGCTGAATCGGCACGTGGCGTCAACAACCCTGTATTTTTGCATGAGAAGCTCTATGAAACAATGGATTACCCCGACGACGCATATCGTATCCTTGCACTGTACCGCTATTGGAATATGGTAGAATACTTTTACCCTTACAGATATCTTATAGCTGACTGGCATCACTGTCTTAAGGAGTATATCCCTGTAATGATCAATGCTCAAAATCAGGAGGAATGTACTCTTGGCCTGCTTCGATTAATTGCCCGAATCCGTGATACACACGCAAATATCTATCGAAACAGTGCTCTAAACGAATACATGGGACAGTTTTACTCATCCGCACGAATAGCAATAATTAACGAAAGGTGCTATATTACAGATTTTTACAATGATATTCATCAGGGCCTTGAAACAGGTGACGAGGTCATATCCGTCAATGGCAAGAGCACTGCCAAAATGATTGAAGAACTGCTTCCGGTTACGCCTGCATCCAACTACCCTACTCAACTGCGCAACATCTCACTCCGAATACTGCGCAGCAGAGACTCACTCATGAGCATTGAATATATTCATGAGGGGCAGCTCTGCCAATCTGAAATACAACTGTTCAGACAAGAAGATCTCACCAATTATTACTATTACTACAAGATGGCTGACTCTACATTCAGAATGGTAACCGATAATATCGCATTAATAGACAACGGCCACCTCAAAAAAAATGAAATTCCTGCCATAAAAGAGAAACTAAAAGGAACGAAGGGGCTGATTCTCGACCTGAGAAACTATCCGAGTGACTTTCCTATCTTCGCACTTTGTGAAGCACTGTTTCCGCATTCTGCGCAATTCGTAAAATTTGGCATAATCTCCCCATCCGCTCCCGGCATGAGTACATACAGCAAATATGATCTTTCAGCAGGCAAGAATGATAACAAAGACCCATACACCGGAAAAATAGTAATCTTAGTTAACGAGGCCACCTAAAGTTCGGCAGAGTATCACGCCATGGCATATCGCCAATTCCCCGGCTCTGTTGTAATAGGCTCCACCACAGCAGGAGCAGATGGCAACGTCTCGGATATATTCCTTCCGGGAAATGTAATGACCATGATTAGCGGACTTGGCATATATTATCCTGACAAGTCAGAAACTCAAAGGGTCGGCATTGTGCCCGACATTGAAGTCCATCCTACCATCCGCGGCATTATGGAAGGCAGAGACGAACTTATCGAAAAAGCAGTCGAAATCATCCAAGCCTAATAAGTGAAAAATTTACCGATTGCCCATTTTTTAGTAACTTTGTCTTTTACATTTTAAGATATGGTAAATTGTAAGGATAAAGTCGTACTGATCACGGGAGCTTCTTCAGGTATAGGAGAGGCCATCGCAAAAAGATTTGCTGCACTAAACGCATCTCTACTTCTGACAGGTATCGGGC
>JAQUYF010000045.1 GCA_028691975.1 Bacteroidales bacterium
TGAAAGCAATTCACAACTCAAAAGTAAAGCTGGAACAAGTATGTAGGATAGGCAAAAAAGTGTCAACCAATTTGATTTGGTTGGGCTACAATCCGTCTCTACTGTCTCCACCGGAATTCATTGCCCAACCAAAAGAAAGGATTAAAAGATTTACTAAAAAATGATTGTAAGCCACGTTTCCATATTAATACTCCAATCTTCATTTAAAAAGGTTTAAAGATGCTTTGAAGGAACTTAGTCGTAAATAGATGGCCAATTATCTGGGCGACATGCTTCGTACATAATAAGTATCGGCACCACAATGGCAGCGATACAGAAAATCCACGCAATAACTTTCAGAATAAAATTAAGAATAAACATCGCATCTATTTTTCACAAATATAACAAAATATGGGAAACAATGTTCAATTTACAATAAATTTTGGCGGCAACGCCGTTCAAAATGCTAAAGAGCTTGTTGCTGTGACCGGGGATATTGCAGGAAAATTAGATGTGGTAAGATGGGCCTTTGACGATGTGTCGCTGACTTCCAAGATCTCTTCCGAGCTTTTGCAATTCATTAACACACTAACTTGAGGAAGTAAGGCGGGGAAACAGCGCCTGAGGGCATCCTAAGGGCGATTGAGGGCCTGACTTACGAAAGGGAGAAAGACAAAACATCGGGCAGAGTACACTCTGAGGGACTATGTCGAAACAGGCATCGAGGAAGTCAGGAGGGGAAACAACGCCTGAGAGCATTCTAAGGGTGATTGAGTACCTGACTTCCGAAAGGGTACACCCGCTGGAATGATACATTGAGATGAACGCAAATTAAACTTTTTTCGTTTTCAGGTATCTAAATAGAAACCCTTGGCAGAGGGGAGGAAAATCCTCATTTACTCCAACAAATTAATTTTTAATAAAGAATAAAATGAGAAGATTGAAATTTAAGGGATCCCTTGCACTTTGTTTAGCTTTAACATTAGTAACTTTGACGGTGTCGGCACAGCCACGAGGTGGGTTTCCGGTAGGAAGACCGGGCGAACAGGGACAACGTGGAGGAATGAGAGACAAGAGTTCCGACACATTACTTACCACTCTGAAAAATACGGTAATTCCGCAGTTCAGGCAATTTGCTTATAGCGACACCGAAACAGGGAAGACAATGGCATACAATCTGTTCATTCCTGCCGACTATGACGGGTCCGGTAAGTATCCCCTACTATTGTTCATTGCTGACGCAAGTACTGTAAACCAAGATGTTACAGTGCCGCTTTCACAAGGTTATGGTGCCCTTCTCTTTGCCTGCGAACGCGACCAGCGGGCGCATCCGTGCTTTGTATTGGTGCCTCAATACACGACAGTCACCGTGGGTGATAGCTTCAGCACCGGCTATGAAGTGGAAATGACCATCCGTCTGCTTGATTATTTGCAACAGGAATACAAGATTGATTCCGACAGACTGTATACTACAGGTCAGTCAATGGGCGGTATGATGTCGTTGTATTTCAATATTGCCCATCACAATCTGTTTGCGGCTTCATTGTTTGTAGGCTGTCAATGGGATACGGGCAATATGACAGATTTCGTAAACGATAAGTTTTTCTATATTGTTGCTGCCGGTGACATGAAGGCTCCGTCAGGTATGGCTGCTCTGAAAAAAGTGCTTGAAGACAATGACGGCGTTGTTGAATGTGCCGAATGGAGTGCCAGGTTGCCACAGCGGGAACAGGACTCTTTGGCACAGGCTGTTATTGACAAAGGATGCAACAACAACATGATTACTTTCACCCTGGGTACAACCCTGCCGGAAGGGACAAAGAGCTCTTCGCGTGCCGGAGAGCACATGACCTCTTTCGACTTCGCATACAAGTTGACACCTGTGCGTGACTGGCTCTTTCTACAGCAACGTTAAGTCCGCAATGCAGCAATCTATACTATCCTGAAGGTAAAATTTAGAGAATTACTTTAGCGATGGTGCCGATGAGGTGTTTGTCGTAGGAGGCTTCGACTTTTATGTAATTTTCGGTGTAACCGAACATCTTGCCGCCCTTTTGCATACTCTCGAACAGCACATTTGCCTCCCTGCCTCTGTTAGCTTCGCAAAATTGACTGTGGAGCGTCTCGCAAAGCTGTTCCAGTCGCGCCTCTCTCCCACTCTTGATACTCTCCTGCACCTGATCGGGATAGGTTGCGGCAGGAGTATTAGACCTGCGGGAATATGGAAATATATGCAGAAAGGCAGGTCTCAGGGCCTTGAGAAAATCGTATGTCTGCTGAAAGTCTTCGTCAGTTTCGCCCGGAAAGCCCACAATTACATCAATGCCGAAGAAGACCTTAGTGTATCTCTCTTCCAGAGTCTCCATCCTGTCGCGAATCATCTCAATCTTCCGCGCAAACATCTCAGTATTGTAGCGACGGCGCATGGCTGCAAGTACTTTGTCGCATCCGGACTGAATGGGAATATGGAAGTGCGGCAAAAACTTGTTTCCGGAGGCAATCCACTCCACAATCTCCTCTGTCAGCAGATTAGGCTCGATGGAAGAGATCCTGTAACGCTCAATACCTTCAACCGAATTGAGTCCCTTCAGAAGGTCGAAAAAGCTCTCCCCTGTGGTCTTGCCGAAGTCTCCGGTATTGACCCCTGTCAATACAATCTCCTTTATACCTGAAGCCGCGATCTCACCTGCCTGAGCTAACAGTTTGTCAATAGATATGTTGCGACTCTTGCCACGCGCCAGAGGAACAGTACAGTAAGAGCAGCGATAGTCACATCCGTCCTGAACTTTCAGAAAGGATCGGGTGCGCTCTCCTGATGAATAGGCCGGAAAAAATGACTCAACAGAATCAATTTCGCAAGAGTATGAGCTCTTTGCCGCATGACGGTCCTGTCGCATCTGCTGTACCATTTGGAACAATTGTCCCTTTTTGTCTGCGCCCAAGACAATCTCAACACCTTCAATATCAAGTATTTCCTGAGGTTTTAACTGTGCATAGCAGCCCGTCACGGCAATGACTGCATCCGGAGATATCTTATGTAACTTGCGAATAATATTGCGGCATTTCTTATCGGCATGCTCCGTCACAGAACAGGTATTAACTACATAAACATCAGCCTCTTGTATTGGTTTTACTATAACATATCCTGCCGCGACAAACTCTCTTCCGAGTGTAGAACTCTCCGAGAAATTCAATTTACAGCCAAGCGTCACAAATGCAACTCTATTTGTTTTTATTTCAGACATATATTCTTAATAACTTAAAGTGACAGATGAGCTTTGAACCTCTCCGTCAACAGGTGGATTGAATTTGGCAACAGTCACCTGGGCTCTGCCAATCTGCGGAAAACGACTTTTTACTGCCTCCAGTATGCGGTAAGCGACATTTTCAATCAGGTTGGAAGGAATAGCCATCTGAGCCTTAATCACTTGATAGATTGCAGCATAATTGAGGGCATCTTCAAGATTGTCGGACTTTGCACCTTTCAGCATCGGATACTCACACTCAAAATCAACCCTGAATCTGTTACCGACCCTCTTTTCATGCTCCAAACAGCCGTGAAAGGCATAAAACATCATGCCGTTTAAATTCAATTTCTCCATATTAATCTCTTATCTTTTACTTAATGTTCACCCATTGACCGTACCTGTCTCAGAGAGCGGTGCATGGACAATTTCTATCCCTGCAGGACAAAGACGCATGGCCGTTTACCTATGTTTACAGGCGCCCTGCGCCACTGCTCCACCCTCTTTGTCTTGATAAAAGCCGTCGGCAGTGTAATCTCTGCAGCTACGCAAATTCGCGTACTCGCTGCACAGACACTCAACATATCTTCCATCAGAGCGTCATTTCTGTAGGGAGTCTCTATAATTATCTGAGTCTGATGAAGTTGTTTAGAGATCTTCTCTATCTGGATGAGTTTTGACCTGCGCTCTGCAGGTTTTACAGGCAGATAGCCTGTAAATGCGAAACATTGCCCGTTCATCCCTGAGGACATCAGCGCCATCATCAGAGACGATGGCCCGACGAATGGAACTACCTCAATATCATTGTCATGTGCAAGAGCAACGAGCAGAGCGCCGGGATCGGCAACAGCCGGAAGCCCCGCTTCCGAAATAACAGCCACATCCTTTGGAGCCGACTCTTTACTCCCCTTCAATATCTTGATATAACTCTCAATAGTCTCTCTATCAGTGTGTTCATTCAGTTCAAAGAAGGAGAGCTCGTCAATGTGCCCCTTAAGCCCGGCACGTGACAAAAACCTGCGGGCAGTTCTAATCTCCTCTACTATAAATACTTGCACCTGCGGCAACAATTTAAGAACCGAATCCGGCAACACCTCACTCGGCTCATTTTCCCCAAGCGGGGTTGGAATCAAAAACAACTTTCCTTTCATGTCGCAAAATTACATTATTTTGCCGCTACTGAGTCACCACAAGTGGAATGTTTCTATTGTCCGGCAGGAAATTCCAATAGGAGTCCCACTTTGACTTCTGCCCCCCTGAGCAATAAAGTGACAAAATCACCGATTCACCGGCTCTGTCTGTCTGGTTGCCGGCAGTAAGGTAGTTCAAGCTACCGCAGGGATTGATATTCACAGACGACAGCCTGTTGTCATTGCAGCAAAGTGTTGTTAATCGAGTGTTTGTGCTCAGATCCAAAGTGTCAATCTTATTGTACCGACATACCAGTGTCTCTAAATTGACATTTGAAGCGAGATTAAGCGAGGAGATGTTATTCTCTTCACAATGAAGCGAAACAAGTGCGGTATTGCGGCGCACATCTATTGCATCTACCATATTGGACTCAAATGAAAGAGAGAGAAGAGCGGCATTATCAGTCACATTGAGAGCGGTGAGTTGGTTGTTTGCACATAAAAGATCTTCCAGGGCAAGGCACGCTTTCAAATCCAAAGAGGAAATCCGATTTTCAAGGCAACAAAGAGTCTTAAGAGCAACATTTTTCGTTACATCCAAAGATGTTAGAGCATTAGTCTGGCAAAAAAGTGCGGAAAGGGCAACATTGCCGCTCACATCCAACTGCTGTAAAGAACAACATGCACATATCAGGGTATCCAGCGACTTATTTGCCGTAAGGTCCATACCGGTAATCACATTGGCTTCCGCAATGTCAATCGCACCGTACTGAGGACTCAATATCAGCGTCTTTAACGATTGAAGAGGTGCTAAAGTATTTGAGATATTGCCGTGAAGATGGTTGTAAGGCAGTCTCAAAGAGGTAACCACTCCATCCTCCACTCCCACTCCATACCAGGTAGAGAGGTCTGAAGCACTTCCCCAATTAGTATTATTTATCCACTCAGAGCCGTTTGTATCCTCATAGAAAGCCATCAAAACGTCTCGTTGCGGATCGGAGGTTGTAAAGGACTTTGTCGCAGAAAACCTCTCCACTATTCCTTTTGCAGCATAAGCCTTATAATAGTATGTTGTACGTGGTTGTAATTGAGAAATACTGACCGTAAACTCCTGTCCGGGGTATGGACAACTCAGCATCAATGATCCACTTAGAAAGTCGCTGTCAGTTCCATAAATAATCCCGCACTCGTCGGGCACTATGTCCCCTGCCACTTTACCGGTTATCTCTACATAATCTACCACTTCCGACTTCACATCGCTTACGGTGAGTGAAAACTCCACCTTGCGGCACGATGATGTCAAAAGCGCAATTGCCAATATTATCAGAACTTTATATTTCATAACATTACAAATAGTGCTCGATGAGCTTCAAAGATTGTTAAATTTGCAAATATATAGCTAAATTACATCTTTTAAAATTAGTCGGCAAATGATTGACTTCAGACTTAAAGTATTTTGCAGCGTAGCAAATAATCTCAGCTTCACAAAAGCGGCACAGGAACTTTTTATCAGTCAACCTGCAATAAGTAAACACATTCAGGAACTGGAAGAATATTATCAGGTAAGGCTCTTTGACCGGATGGGAAGCAAGATTAAGCTGACGGACGCAGGCAAACTGTTGCTCCGTAACAGTAACAATATTCTCAACCAGTATAACCGAATGGAATATGAGATGCATTTACTGCAGAATGAAAATGCCGGAAATTTGAAGATCGGCGCAAGTACGACTATAGCCCAATACGTGTTGCCCCCGTTATTGGCCACTTTTACTGAAAGATTTCCAAAAGTGAACCTGTCAATGCTTAACGGCAATTCAAGAGAGATCGAACAGGCAGTACTGGAGCACCGCATTGACTTGGGAATGGTCGAAGGCAACCTGCATCAAAGTTCGTTGAAATACAGTCACTTTATGGATGATGAATTAGTGGCTGTCGTATTTTGCGGCAGTAAATTGGCAAAAATTGACGAGGTTACGCTCGATGAGCTGATGAATATTCCCATAGTACTGCGCGAACGGGGGTCAGGAACCCTTGATGTGCTGGAAAATGTCTTGAAAGAACACGATGTACGTATTTCTCAGATGCAGGTAAAGATGTACCTTGGGAGCACTGAAAGCATAAAGTTATTTTTGGAACATTCCGACTGCATGGGCATCGTTTCTATTCGCTCAATAAGTCGCGATCTATATGCCGGCAAGTTTAAAGTAATTGACATTAAGGATATTACAATTAAACGGGAGTTTAGCCTGGTTCAACCGTTCGGAGGAACCGATGCCCTGGTGGAACTTTTTCAGCAATATCTTTACCACTATAACGAAACGTTATAACGAATAACAAAATAAGATATAAATAATATATTCCGAGTCCCTACTTTTGCATCGTAATAATAATCCGAATATGATGAAAAAAGCCTTTGAGTTTCTACAAAATCACAGAAAATCGATCTACACGGCTATGGTTGTGATTCTTTTAATTTTTATGGTGATTGACTATATTCCGGCATTGTCGGGATGCTCGTCATGGATCACCCCTCCTGTGGCACTGTTTGCCGGCTTAGCCTTCGCACTGATTTGCGGAGAAGCCTATCCGACCTTCAATAAAAAGAGCTCCAAGTATCTGTTACAGTATTCGGTAGTCTGCCTCGGGTTCGGGATGAATTTGCAGGCATCTCTTGCATCAGGTAAGGATGGTATGTTATTTACTGTCATCTCAGTGGTAGGAACTATGGCTATAGGGTGGCTGTTCGGCAGAAAATTGCTAAAGGTGGACAGCACCACTTCATACCTGATAAGCTCGGGAACAGCTATTTGCGGTGGAAGTGCAATTGCTGCGATAGGTCCTGTGATAAAGGCAAAAAACGATAACATGTCAGTCGCCCTTGGAACAATTTTTATTCTCAATGCCATTGCCCTGTTCATTTTCCCTGCCATCGGACATTCACTGCAACTCACTCAGCAACAGTTCGGCACATGGGCAGCGATAGCTATTCATGACACAAGTTCTGTGGTAGGAGCCGGTGCTGCATACGGAGAGGAAGCCTTACAGGTGGCAACAACCATAAAACTCACACGTGCTTTATGGATTATTCCTTTGGCAATCTTTACTTCGCTTATCTTTAAGGGTGACGGAAAGAAAATCACAATTCCGTGGTTTATCCTGCTGTTTATTGTAGCTATCGTTGTAAATACATATTTCATGAAGGATATACCTCAAGTCAGTACAATAATATCCGGTATCGGAAGAAAGGGGCTTGTTCTGTCACTGTTCTTCATTGGAGCATCTCTGTCCCGTGAAGTCTTAAAGAAAGTAGGCTTCAAGCCCTTGATGCAGGGAGTATTGCTGTGGATTACAATCAGTGTCGGCACACTCATTTACATTTATGTGAAAATGTAATACTTTGCACAAATAAAGCAAGCCACTCTTCTTTATTATTCGTACCTTTGCCGGCTAAATTAAAACGATTGATATGGATACAATCCAGATACTTTTAAGTGTCGCTGTGTGCCTTTTTGCCGGCTTGATGATGACTCGTGTGCTTAAACCGCTTAAGCTTCCTGATGTAACCGCTTACCTGATCTCAGGTGTAGTAATAGGCACTTTCTGCCTGGGACACTTTGTAATCGGAGGCTACGTATTCGGCTTCAACGACAAAGTTGCTCCGGTCGGAACATTTGCCCTTATCTCAGACATTGCTCTCGGCTTTATTGCCTTTGACATAGGTAATGAATTTAGATTAAGCGAGTTGCGCAAGACAGGCAAGAAGGTGACCGTTATCGGCATTCTTCAGGCACTTACCGCAACCGTCATAGTAGATGCCGTACTGATTGGTGTCCATTTTATTCTCATCAAGACTACGGGTGTAGATTATCTGCCGCTGTCGGCATGTATCATACTCGGAGCTATTGCAGCGGCTACGGCACCTGCCGCCACATTGATGGTAGTCCGTCAGTACAAGGCCAAAGGGCCTCTGACTGACATACTTCTCCCTATCGTAGCTCTTGACGACGCGGTAGGACTTGTTGTGTTTGCCGTATCATTCGGAGTTGCAAAGGCGATGGAGTTCGGTTCACTTGATATTGTATCCGTTGTTGTCGAACCTCTTTGTGAGATTGTGCTTTCACTCGGTATCGGAGCCGTTCTCGGACTTATCCTTTCCCGTATGGAAAATTGGTTCTATTCGCGTTCCAACCGACTCTCTTTGATGATCATGTTCGTCCTGCTGACAGTCGCCCTCACCAAACTTACTTTCCACATCCACGGCGTCAAATTCGGATTCTCTTCCCTTCTGACCTGTATGATGCTCGGTACCATCTTCTGCAATGTCTGCGATTGCTCGCAGGAAATGATGGAGCGTACCGAGGGCTGGACCAAACCTCTCTTCATACTATTCTTCGTCATCGGTGGAGCAGGCCTCGACCTGAGTGTCTTCTCCAAGCCTATATTTGTAACCATCGGAGTCATCTATATTATCTTCCGATCCCTCGGAAAATATTTTGGGGCCATGGGCAGCGCAAAGATGATGCATTGCGACAACAAAATTGTTAAATACTTAGGCATCACCCTTTTACCGCAAGCAGGGGTAGAGATAGGAATGGTCAATATCATTATGGCTGATCCTCAATTCGGTACTACCGCCATAGCAAATACCGTAAGATTTATCGTATTATTCGGGGTTCTGATCTATGAGATCTTCGGCCCGATGCTCACCAAGTGGTCATTGACAAAAGCCGGTGAGATCAACGAAAAGCCGATTACTCTCAATGCTCAGCGTCTCAATATCGAAGATCAATTGAACTGATCATGGTAGGAAAATACAAAGTAATTACGCTCTGCGGCAGCACCCGCTTCAAAGAGCAGTTCATTCGGGAGCAGAAGCGTCTGACTCTTGAGGGCAATATCGTCATATCAGTCGGTCTGTTCGGTCATTCAGGTGACAGCGAAGTATTTACCGAAGGGGTAAAGACAATGCTCGATGACATGCACAAGCGCAAGATAGACATGGCAGACGAAATATTCGTAATCAATGTGGACGGATACATCGGCAGCAGCACCCGTTCCGAAATAGAATACGCTACCGCAACCGGCAAAAAAGTCAATTATCTCTGTTAGTTGTCATCTTCGGGGTCATCATCAGGCTCGACGTGAATGCTTGTCATGACCGTCGTGCCGGGAAAACGGCCGCGAAGCTCTCTTTCGACCTCTGTAGCGATATTATGCCCTGCAGTTATTGTAATATCCTTGTTAACCATGATATGTACCTCAATAATGTAAGAATTGCCGTTTTTACGACTCTTCAGATTATGCATATTCTCCACACCTTCAACTCCCATGACGGTCTCGGTAATCTCCTTTTCCACTTCAGGAGGCAAGGCATGATCCAGCAACTCCCTGATAGCCGGAATCATTATCTTAACACCTGCAATACATACGAAGACACTGACTATCAAACAGGCAATCGGGTCTAAAATACGCCACTTCTCACCAAGAAACATCGCACCGGAAATACCCAGCAAAGTCCCAATCGATGAAAAAGCATCGCTTCTGTGATGCCATGCATTGGCGACAACCACATCGCTCTTAATCTTTACGCCCACATTTCTGGTATATCTGAAAAGCCACTCTTTACAGATAATCGAGACAATGGCGGCAGCAAGAGCCAAATAAGTAGGCTGCTCCAACACCTCACCGTGCAGCGAAGTCAAGACCTTCTGCACGCCCTGAATAAACAAAATCGCCGCAACAACAAGCAAGGCACCGCTTACCAGTAGAGTTGCAAAGGTTTCATACTTGCCGTGGCCATAACTGTGATCCTCATCTTTAGCTTTTGAAGAGACTCCGATAAAGGCAATTACTACCACATCCGTCACAAAGTCGGAGAAAGAATGGATACCATCCGCAACCATTGCGGAGCTTCGCCCGAGAATACCTGCTACAATCTTTGCCACAGACAAAATCATGTTGACGAAAAAACCCACCCAAGTGACCTTCTTAGCCTGTCGTTCTCGAGACTGCGCAAGAGTTAGACTGTCAATTTCCGGCTGTTGTACTGTTGTCATACTTATATAATATCGATTAAATCATCATTTAATAACTTTCAATCTGTCTCCGGTATCCTCCTTAATCGCCTTTTTGAACTTTTCGGTATAACCCGGCCACACAGGAGTCGGAGGAATAGTCTTCGAATGTCCATTTGTAACAAAATTACCCGACTCATCCTGTTTCTTTGTATTGCCATCTATATATTTGACAAGCAAATACTTATCAAATCTATCCCATTGCTCGAAGAGGGCATCAGCCTCCACTACGGAAAATTCGGTCAGGTATGAAACAACAGCGGATGAGGATGTATTCATAGCCTCCAAAGCTCGGGCATCAGCCTCAGCCACCTTCTTAACCATCTTAGCCTCATGGGAATAGAGCGAATCCTGCACCTCTGTCCCAATCTGATTGTATCTCAAATATGCAAACTGTGCAATCCTGTTGGTCAGCCAGAACATCGAAGTCGGAGAGTACTCGATCATACTGCCGTTCCCGAGACGGTAATGATCCGATACTGAAGTAGAACATGTATAAACGGGAGTAAGCGGAGAAGTACCCGCATCATCAGTGGCAAACCAGAATATGCCGCCAATCTGATCCGGAAGCCAGCTTCTGCTCTGGGCTACAAACCAGAATCCTGTCTGTTGTGTAGCAATGGCTCTCTCATTGGTATAAGTCTCACCGTCAATCTCAAAATCCATCGGTCTCCAGCGATACGGCAATTCATTGCCGCCGGCTCCGATATCCTTAGTCATATCGAAAGGGGTACCCTCAAAATGGTCACGCATCATATTTGCAACATCCGTCAGGCTCAACTTCACTTTAGGCTTCACATAGAGCGGCATCCTGTGATTTGGATTGGCTCCCGAGGCATAATCAATATAGGGTGTCATATCCTCCTCTGCAAATCTGTTAAAGAAGCTCCATACACGCGCCTCGCACCCGCGCATATCGGAGAAGTTAAGAGGGCAGTAAGTATCGGCAAAGCTGAAATCTTTATCCTTTCCATTGAAAAGTCCCGTCTCGCGAGCGTGAGAGATTACATCTTTGGCGTAGAGACAATTTTCAGGGTCATTCAGAGGAAAAGTAGTGATACGGGCACAGTTGGCATGTGCCGAAATATATCCGTCAGGAATACGGACCGCAACCCACACGGCACCTTTGTTGATATTTTTGCCGTCAACAATTTTCGGCTTTCGCGCAATGATCTCAAGTATCCACGCTTCGTTTTTATCGGCAATGGAGATAGACTCTCCGGAAGAGGCATAGCCGTATCTATCTGCAAGAGAGGTGAATATCTTAATAGCTTCGCGAGCTGAAGCAGCTCTCTGAAGCGTGATATAGATCAGCGAACCGTAATCGGTAACGGCATCGGGATCACGAAATTCAGGAAGTCCTCCCCATGTAGTCTCACCGATAATCACTTGATGCTCATTCATATTACCGATCACATTGTACGTGTGTGCAGCCTGATCGATTTCCCCGAGATATCTATCCTTTCCCCACTCATATATCGGCAACAGTGTGCCTGCAGGATAATTGGCGGCAGGATAATGTACAAGAGTACCATATCTCGTATGTGAATCGGCGGCGTACGTAACCAGAACCGAACCATCCGAAGATGCCCCTTTTGTTACGATAAGATTAGTGCAGGCAAAAGCGGCGGTAACCGCAGCCAACAATACAATTGTCAGAAATGCTCGTTTTGTCATAATATGAAGTATTAAAATTGGACTTTAAGGCGATCGTAGGCCGGTTCTATTCCCTCCGGCACCATCTTCAACAGCTCAGCATGACATGGCAGCTGGTGCGAAAGATGAGTTAAAAAACTCCTCTTTGCCCCGACTCTCCTTGCCACTTCAACTGCCTCGGGAAAAGAATAATGCGATATATGTTTAGTCATTTTTACAGTATTGATCACAAAGATAGAGAGTCCGCGCAACTTTTCAAACTCACTATCCGCAATATAGTTGGCATCAGTTACATAAGCCAGACCTCCGAAACGAAAGCCCAAAACCGGCATTTTGTAATGCATTGCCCTGATAGGTATGATTTTCACCCCGTTAATAAAAAAAGGATGCTCATCAATAGTCTCAAGCAAAAACTCCGGGATTCCCGGATATTTGTAGTCTGTAAAGGCATACGAATATTCCAACTTCAAGGAATCTTGAACTCTCTTCTCGCAATATATCGGAAATGCTCTCTGTTCAATGAAGTTAAGTGCTCTCACGTCATCCAGACCTCCTGTATGATCTTTGTGGTTGTGGGTCAAAAGTATAGCGTCGAGATGACAAATATCCTCTCTCAACATCTGCTGCCGGAAATCCGGCCCTGCATCAATAAGCAGTTTAAGCCCCTCATACTGAATGTAGGCGGATGTTCTCAACCTCTTGTCACGTTCATCACTTGAAGTGCATACAGGACATTTACAACCGATAATCGGCACCCCCTGTGATGTCCCTGTCCCTAAAAAAGTTATAGAATTCATACTTCTATCATTAATCAAATCTTAAAATTACTCAGCCGCATACCAGACTTCACCCGAAACGTCATCATATCCCATTTCGCGAAGCAAATTCATGTAAGTATCAATCTGTCTCTGATGAGATGGATGCAGCATACCGAACTTATAATCAATTACGACAGCCTTCCCTCCGGCTCCATGCCTGTTTTTCTCAACCAACACTCTGTCAGGCCTGTACACCGAGCCGTCAGTATTGACGATGGCAAGTTCATTGATGCAGCGATACGTTCCGTCAAACCAGTGCCTGTCAGAGACTGAGTCAAGCAGCCTGCGCAGGTAATCACAAATCTCACCGGCCCTTTCATACGAAATATCGCCATCAGCAACAGCCTGCTTTACCGCCATATCCAACTCCTGAGCCGTATCTATTTTCGACAGAATATCATGAAGTACAATACCCCTGACCCTCTGACTCTCCCCCTCCGCTTCGCTGAAATAGTCATTACCTCGAAGAGAGAGCTTCAATCTGTCCCCGATTGCAATAGAGACAAATTGATCCTGTAACTCCTCAATCGGCTGCGGCTTGTCGGAAGAAGTATCATTCCTGCCTGCCCTGTCTCCAAAATCTCCGAATTCAACCTCATCTTTCATATCGAAACAGCGATAGAGCGCATCGGATACCGAGGTGAGCGGCAATTCTCCGGTTTTCTTCACATTAGGCTTGCGCGCCAAAATAATCATCTCTTCCTCAGCCCTTGTCGTGGCCACGTAAGCCGTATTAATGTTGTCTATGTATCCGTAAATCTTTTCTCTTTCATAATCATCTCTGAATATCGTATCTGCAAGAGAACTCGAAATTTGCAGAGGGATAAGTCCGATCTCGTCAAACGGCTTTTCCTTAGGCTTGCACCAGATGAAGGAGCCGGACTTTTCAAACTTTTCTTCAAAGAACGGGATTATTACCACTTTAAAGCCAAGTCCTTTTGCCTTGTGTATAGTCATTATTCTGACAGCATTCTGCCCGTTAGGGGCGGAAATTGAACTCTTGCATCCGGTATCATCCCACCACTTGACAAAGCCGCGCATATTAGAGCCGTATTTTGAACAGTAGTTCATAACTCCATCCATAAAGGCCTGAACAAAAGCTATCTCATACTCCTGCACCTTAGGTGCGACAACCCGGATAATATTTTCACAGGTATCATAAAGCGAAGAAGAGACAACCTCCAAATCCTCAATAGACAACTCTTTAATAATGACGTTATTAACAGCATCATTAGGGTCGATAAGGCACTTTAGAACAGCCACGGTCTTACACAGAAGAGGAGACGCCCCCAAAGAGAGGGCCTCTTCGGTAATTACTTCACACCCACAGGACATCAACTTGAGAGCAACCGCCGACCCTTCTGCATTTTTCCTTACAAGTATCGTGATATCGCTTTTGGCGTAGCCCTTTGAGGTAACCGCCTCAATCGCCTCAGGAAGCCTGTCAAGTGTAGCATACTTCCAGTCCGGCATATCATCGCCACCGTCACCCTCATATTGACCTGCATCGACAAACGAGACCTTTACGTGTCCCATTTTACCCTTCGTCTTCTCAGGTATCAGCTGTGAGCAGCCACTGTATATGCTGCGCACTTTTTCGGAGATTGCGGGAAGAGATCCGAGGATATCCGCCATCTCGGAATATAATTTATTGTTAAACTCAACTATATTCTCGCAACTGCGCCAATTATATTCCAAATTGACACGGTTTACAAGTTTACTGTCAAAGGTCTTGAAAAGTTCACTGTCGAGCAAATCCCAGTCTGAACCCCTCCAGCGGTAGATACTCTGCTTCACATCCCCCACAATCAGGTCATCTCGATTGGAAGCAAGATTGTCCGCAACCAGAGGTTTAAAATTTTCCCACTGTAAAGTGGAAGTATCCTGAAACTCGTCAAGCATAATGTTGTCATACCTGCTTCCTATCTTTTCATATACAAACGGAGTATCACTGCCGTCAATGATTCGGTTGAGCACATC
This sequence comes from Bacteroidales bacterium, assembly GCA_028691975.1. Taxonomy (GTDB): domain Bacteria; phylum Bacteroidota; class Bacteroidia; order Bacteroidales; family UBA932; genus Cacconaster. Next base: position 14,883 of record JAQUYF010000045.1, read on the forward strand.
ATTTGTCTCACCCAGAAGTACGACATTGTTGTCTTTGAGGTATCTCTCAAGTGCAGTATGCATATCGGCGAAAATACCGATAAAATAGAGGTTATTCTTAATGAGTTGAGCCGCACTGTATTGTGCAAACTGCCTGTCAAACAGCGCCACGGCATCACAGACGGCAACGTTCAGTCCTGCACTGTAAGCCTCGCTTATCGCATATATTTTCTCACTTGACTTGTTACTCCATCGTTCGGAGTCATTGCACAGATTGCGAAATGTAACGGTCGGAGCTTTGACAATACCTCGCTGCCAAATCGTGAAATGTTTAAAAGGAGAATTTGAACTGCCCTTAAAATCTTCAGAAATAAGCGAAAAGTGGTCCATTATCTCACATCCGCGCCTGCCAATCTCTCTGAGACTGTCCTTAAACTCGGACACTATGGCTGTCATCTTCTCTCTATAATGTTCAATTGCCTCTTTATCCCCGAACAATTGGTTAAAATCGCGCTTTTTAATCTTGAAATCTTCTCTCATAAAGAGTGTGCCCATCGAACGCAATTCATTGGATATATCCCACGACTTTCCGCTTTCAATCAGGGAAATCGAATACTTGGTCAGCCACTCAAGCAGGAGAGTGTCATGATTTTCATCAATGGAAGAAATCATCATATCGACCGCCTGTGAAAGCACTGCCTCCGAATCAAGTTCTACCGAATATGAAGAATACTGTCCTATCTCGCGAGCAAAAGCGCGCATCGCCGTCTGGAAAAAGCGGTCAATCGTACTTACAGAAAATGCGGAATAATCATGCAAAATGCAGGTCAACACCCTCTTGGCTCTGTATCCCTCTGCGGTCTGCTGCTTTGAAAGCTCAAAGAGTGTCTCAATCACACGGCTCTTCATCTCATCTGTCGCCTTATT
>JAQUYF010000004.1 GCA_028691975.1 Bacteroidales bacterium
AGATATTGACAATCTTTTGGAGAGCGGGGAGGTTATTTTTCGGTATCCGCTGAAGGTCTATTTAAAAAGAGGCAATGGAGAAGCCCTTAACAGAGTGATGTTCTCCGTTTCCAAGCGCAATTTCAAAAGAGCGGTTAAGCGCAACTTGCTTAAGAGAAGACTGCGTGAATCATATAGGCTGAACAAAGCTATATTAACGAGCGATACTGTTAAGACAGATATATTATTTATATACATTGGTAAAGAAGTCCATGAATACAGTCTCATCTCCAAAGCAATGTGTGGGGTTTTGGAAGCGATCAATAAAGGTAATCAGAAAAATAGCAATAGCACCGATGGTGCTGTTGATTAAGATATACCAGGTTTGTATCTCTCCTTTTACTCCGGCCGCCTGCCGGTTCACCCCCACGTGTTCGGCTTATGCCATGGAGGCAATCAAAAAATACGGTCCGTTTAAAGGAGGATTCCTCTCAATAAAAAGGATATTGAGATGTCACCCATGGGGCGGGTCGGGATATGACCCCGTACCCTAATTTGTAGTTTCTTTGGAACAGTATTCGAAACGGTTGAGAATAGCCTCGACCTCTTTTTTGTCAGACAGATCTTTGGTCATCATGAGTAATTCTCTCTTAGGAAAATCCGTCAACTTCAAAACAATCAACCCGTCAAGGCTGTAATTGAAAAGCGGATCTACGTTAAAGCAGACAATCCGCGAGTTAATTTTAATGTACTTTTTAACTAAAGTCGGAATTCTATACTCGCCGTCAGAAAGTCGCAGCAAAAATCTGTCGAACTTTTCAAAAGTGTCCATCTTGTGACTGAGTAGCATGCTCGGATTTAGCCTTAAATAATCAGCCACAAAAGGTGTCCGTGGTGATACCATTGATTTTACTTCGTCAAGCGAACAATTGTTGCTGAGGTAATATACCATCAAGCTTTGATAAAATCTTGGATAGGAGTTACTGATACTTACCGGGCCGATAAAATATTTAGCGTCAGGGTAAAACATCACACTATGCATCAATCCTTTAATTAGCAACATGAGAGGAAGAGCCTCTTTTTGATACTCTACTGACACAAAAGATCGGCCAAGTTCAATAACTTGCTTGAGGGTTTCATCAAACTGGGCGGAATATTTAAACAGATTGTGTGTGTAGAAACCATCTATCCCTCCGTGTTTTTCATAGATCTCCTGCCCTATACCGAGCCTGTAAGCCCCGGCAATCTTTTTTCGATTTTTGTCCCAAAGTATCAAGTGCTTGTAATACTTGTCATAATCATCCAAATCAAGAGGAAGGTTGGTGCCTTCTCCCGTTGCTCTGAAAGACTCTTCCCGTCGGCGTCCGATCTCATGGATGATATTGGGGATATCTTCATAGTTGGCCAGGAATCCTTGATATGAGGCTACTTCAAACAACTTTTTAGACGCTATTTTCTCAAATTCCTTAATGATGGCCTTTTTATCCTTCGGCAGCGCGATAGGAACAGGCCCTCCGATAGGATTTATTAACGATTCATTTTCGTTTTCCAAATCGCTTTGGAGAGCATAAACTCGACTTCTCAGGTATCCTCCAAGATCTTTCAAATTATCATAATCATCCATTTCACTTGGCATAATCGGCTTTCCGATTCTTACAGGAAAGACTTTGCCCCTTTTAGTGAAAAGCTCTCTCGGTAAACGAAGAGTTCGAAGCATAGGATGAATCCTGCCCAACATGTGGAAAATTTTCGAGTTGGTACCTTCGAAATAAATGGGAACTACCGGTACATTGGCTGTTTTGATAAATTTTATCATATTTTCCGGCCACGGAATATCCTCAATTACCCTTCCTTTCTTGAGGGATATTCTCTTCTTTGGTCTCTGATATGTGGCGACCTCTCCTGCCGGGAACAAACCCAGACAGCCTCCGGCAGCCACATGCTCTTTTGCCATTCTAATACCGGTAAAGCTCTTTCTGTTACTCGTACCTTCGGAAAAAGGGTTCACAGGCAGGAATGTGTCTTTCAAGGTAGGAATCATCGAAAGCAGGAAATTGGACAGAATCTTAAGATCCGGTCTCATAGTCCCGACTATGGCACTGAGCATCAGCCCATCAACTCCTCCAAACGGATGGTTTGAGATAGTTATGAACGGACCTTCTTGAGGAATGTAGTCTAATTGTTGGGGTTTGAGAGAGTACGATACTTTTATATCTCTCAGCGTCAAGTCTGAAAAATCAGGACCGGTCGCATGGTGACATCTGTCGTAGCATTTGTTGACCTTGTTAAAGCCCAGGAAATGCATCAGCCATGCTGAAAGTAGAAAACCGACAGGGCCTTTCATGTGAATGGTCCGCATAATGTCGGATTTATTGATTACTTTTGCTCTCGCGCGTCTCATAGTTTTGTTTAAGGTTTACAAAGGTAATATTTTTAGATGAATGTCAAAGACAAAATAGAATTTCTTCCACATGGCCCCGGGGTCTACAGATTTCTTAATGTAGAAGGAACAGTAATCTATGTGGGAAAGGCCAAAGACCTGAAAAGGAGGGTGTCGCAATATTTCCGTCCCGTAGAGTCGCTGGATCGCAAGACTCGTGTAATGGTGGGCAAAATAGCAGATCTTCAGCACACTGTTGTGGAGAGCGAAGAAGATGCTCTCCTGCTTGAAAATAACCTGATAAAGCAACTTCAGCCCAAATACAATATTCTTCTCAAAGATAGTAAGACATATCCGTGGATATGCATAAAAAATGAGCCTTTTCCGAGAATATACCTGACCAGAAGATATGTTAAAGACGGCTCGCAGTACTTTGGCCCATACAGTTCAGTCATTTATGCCAAGGGGATGCTTAATCTGATAGGGACTCTTTATAAGTTGAGAGTTTGCAAACTTTCACTGACTCCGGATAATATTGCCTCCGGCAAATTCAGGCCATGCCTGAATTATCACATAGGCAAGTGCCTGGCTCCATGTGTGGGGATCATCAAGTCTGAAGAGTATCAAAGGCAGATAAGTTCCATCACTTCGCTGTTGAAGGGGGATGTTGCTCTTTTAATCAAAGAGTACAGGGAGGAGATGAAGTCTGCGGCAGCTGAAATGCGTTTTGAGCAGGCTCAAGAGGCAAAAGAGAAGATAGAGGCTCTGGAACACCATTACAGTAAATCACTTATTGTCGGTCAGGGAACCACGGATGTGGATGTATTCTCACTTGTGATAGACAATTTCGATGTATTTTGCAACTTTATGCGCATCAAAGGCGGCTGTATCATTCAATCTTTCAATATGGAAATGAAGATGAAGATTGAGCAGAGTGAAGAGGAATTACTGAGCATATTCATGGGAGAGATTATCTCCAAATTTGGGGAGCTGTCCAAAGAGATACTTGTACCTTTTATGCCGGATCAAAGTTTTGACGGTAAAAATGTACATATTCCGCAGAAGGGTGACAAGTCGAGCCTCCTGGAGTTGAGCCGAAAGAATGCCGCAGAGTTAAAATTCAACAAAATGAAACAGGAAGAGTATTTGAGACCTGACGATCATAGAGAGAGGATTGTTTCAAATCTTCAGAAAGACCTTGGGATGAAAGTGCCACCTGTTCATATAGAGTGCTTTGATAACTCCAATATTCAGGGGACTGATCCGGTCGCATCATGTGTGGTATTTAAGAATGGGGTGCCAAGCAAGAAGGACTATAGACACTTTAATATCAAGACAGTCGTAGGAGCGAATGATTATGCATCTATGAAAGAGGTGGTAAACAGACGTTATTCGCGTCTTATGGCGGAAGGAGAGCCGTTGCCTCAACTTGTAGTAATCGATGGAGGACGAGGACAGCTTAATTTTGCTTTGGAGGCATTGCTGGAGCTTGGTCTCTCGGAGGAGATACACATCATAGGAATAGCCAAGCGACTTGAAGAAATCATTGTCCCGGGAGATCCGCACCCTTTATTTTTAGACAAAAATTCAAGTTCTCTGAGGGTACTGATGAGTATTCGAGATGAGGCACACAGGTTTGGCATTACTCATCATCGTGGAAAGAGGAGCACGCGACAGCTCTCTTCTCAGCTTAGTAAAATAAATGGAGTGGGGCCAAAGACAGAGGAAAAGTTGCTGCTAAAATTTAAAAGTGTGGCGAGGATAAAAAAGGCCTCTTTTGAGGAACTCTCTAAAGAGGTTGGGAAAAGCATTGCTCAGGCCATTTTAGACTACTTCAGTGGGAACAGTTGAGGATTGCGACAGTTTGAGCCACTGGATAAGTCCGTTGATCGAGTTGGCTAAATAGAATACCCACATGATTATCATCGTCTCGGCATGAGCTTCTCCGCGGACTGTAAGTATTATCCACATAATCACACTTATCACATTGGTCACAATCCACAAGTACCACTGTTCGGTAAATGCCCTGACCATTAGAAACATTGCAATAATTGAGAGGACGTTGGTTGCAGAATCTTTGTAGGGTTGAGGATCTCCAACTTTGTCAAGTATGTAGCCGCATCCGGCAACTGCTACTGCACAGACCGCAATTAGAAGGATCAACTGTTTTGTACTCATTCGGCGCGCTTTCACCTTACTTTCATCTTGAGACTGTTTCTTCTTTTGCCAGCTGAACCATCCGACAAACTGCATCGGGATATAATAAAGGGCGTTTAGAGCAGCATCTCCATAAAGTTTTGATTTATATGCAATATATGCATACAGGGTGACGTTAACAAGTCCGAAAACATAATTCAGTATGCTTCCTTTGGCCGAAAGTACTACGCATACAAGACCTGTAAAGCTCGCAACAAAGCCTAAAACATCAAATTCTCCGGTAAAAACAGAATAGATGACACTGGTTACAATGACTCCTATTATGAGAAAATAGTCAAAAGGAGAAAGAGTGTTTTTGCTGAACAGTTTCATAATATCGGTTAAAGTCCTGTACGGAATAACACATTCCAGTAATTCCTGTTATCGGCGGTACGAGCGTAGCGAAAGCCGAAACTTAACTCGCTCCCAATACGTATTATGTGTGCACTGAGTATAACATCGACTCCGTGAGAGTAATAAGGTTGTTTTGGATTAGGGATAATATCTCCATTAAAGGGGTAGCTCTTATCCCGCTCAATGGCAACATCTACGAAAGGAATCACTTGCAATCTCTTAAGGAAGAAAAGCCACGGCCATGATACGTCTCCCAAATAGATAGGGATAGCATAATCGACTGTGAATTTGGTGTAATCAGACAATATGTGATTTGTATAGCCTCTCGGCATCGAAGCAGCATTAGGGATAAATCCGAAATACTCTTTTGAGAATTGCTTTTGATATGAGGCAGTCAACTTTAATCCCTGCTGTCTTGTCAGGCCTGGAAGATAGCCGTACACGTATGTGTAAATCAGATTGCCCAACTCATTGTGATTGCCGAACGAGGATGTTCCTTGCAGATCGACTCCAAGACCCCACCTTGGAAAGAGTGCTGTTCTGGTTTCAGAGAGCATGGAATAAAATCTCACACCGTAAGTCAGACTGTGCCTGTATTTGAACGGGGAGCCGTAAACAGACAATTGATCATTACTGAAATTAAGTGTAACTTGTGGAATAAGCCCTCTGTGCCAGCCGGATTTGCTGAAGTTCAGCGGGACATATACTTTAAGGGATGCATCCAATGCAGGTGTGGAGGTGGTATCTATATGATAAGTTATCGGATATTTTTGTATGCCGTCATTAGTTTCCGCGACTGCTTTATCAATGGTAGTTATCTGCCTGTTTCTGTCATTATAATCAACGGCAAGTTCAAATATTGGGTAAAAGCCTGAATAGTTGAAATTAAGGTGCCCGGAGTGGAAGCCTTTATGGTATGAATATCCAAGTTGGGCGGTGGCGTTTCCGAGTGTATTTTGAGAGATGACAGTTGCCCCCAGGGAGACCAGTTGATAGTAGTGGTCATAACTCATAGTCATTATCCTGTCTATATTGGCATAAAAAGGAGCCCAGGAGTGAATATTAATCAAATGTGTAAATCTCTTATATGGATAGGCTTTAATGGTGTCGGCCAAAGTCTTAAATGCTTCATCTTCTTCTTCAGTTATCGGCGTGGTATTTTGTTTTGCCTGCAAAGCCAACTGCTCTGCCACAGGATGCTTAAAAGGCTTATCAAAACTTGCGGGAGACCATTCCAACGAATCAAGGGATGTCTTGACAGGATGATATCCTATCGTGCTGTAATCGGAATAGTATAACTCTCCTGTGCTCTCATTTATGATCGGATTCGTAGCGCCATATCGAGAATTTGTCAGTTTCTGTAAAAATTTGGTGCGCGGATTGTAGGTGTATGCATTATTCAAGCCATCCAAGTCTGAGACAAAATAGAGTTGGTCCCTGTATGCCTTCATGTTTTGAATATAACAGTTCTGCTCCGGTATTTCAAGATACCACTCATTTTCCGGGTCTGAAATGTCAATTGCATAGAGGCCAAGGCCTTTTTCCGTAATGACAGACGTATATGAGATGTTTCCAATCAATACCCCCTTGAGCACTTGTCCGTGATTTGGCGCCGCCTTTTTGAAGACAGCATCCCCGCTGGCTCTGTCAAGAACCACAAGATTGGATCCGCCCTCAAGAATGTACTCGGCAACTAAGATGGAATCGTTAGATGGTGAGAGTGTAGGGTTGAAGTATCTCGTGTTGTGGGTAATGTCTCTCATTTTGTGGGTCTTTATATCATAACTTCTTATGATAGAAGATGTTTTAAGGTCCCATCTTACATCAGGTACGGTTTCGGCCCAGACAATAGTGCCGTCTCCGGTTGGTACTAAGTCGCTTGTTGTGGAGGAGAAAGGCCTGATCTGATGAGTTTGTCCCATCGAATCTATTTCTACAAGGGCGCGCGCATGCTCGTATCCGGATCTTAGGGATATGGTGCTTCCGTTCTCCCATGGGAGAAGGTTTGTATAACTGGTGTACAAATGGTCATTATCGGCAAGCAAATAGTTGAAAGGAGAGTACGGAGCACGGCGTTGAAAGTCTTTTGTCCACATATCGACCATAAAGGAGGTCATATATCTCCAATTTTTTCTTGCGGTCTTTCCTGTTGCCTGCTGAAACCCTACGTTCCATCCGCTGAAGAAATTCCACCAGTTAGACACGATTCTGTCGAAGATTTTACCTGTTGAGTAGTAATCATCTGTGAAATAGCGAGTATCACTTAACATCATGTACCCGAAAGCATATTTGTTAGGGGTGTAATAGTGATAGGATCCATATCTCCATTTGTCGTAACTGCGCGTATCACCTTCAATGAATGCTGCTCTGTAGTACATCAGGAAAGAACCGCTCCTTCCCCTTCCCGAATTAGACATATCCGTCTCGTGAATAGTGGCATCACCCTCCATAATCCACGCAGAAGGGTAAATTCCCACCCCGAGAGCAATGGACTGTTCTCCAAGGAGAAAGTTAAAGACCTTGAATGTTTTTTTTGTGTAGTGCTGCATCTGACTAACGTGCCTACCTTCGTGCAAAACGAGTTGTTTTTCCCAATTTTGGGCATAGCCTCCTGTGGCAGGAGGCGTGGTAATCAGCTCGACACGCTTAGGTGCCCACACTACGGTTGCGTTACTTTGAGTTGAATAAGGACGTATTATAAGTGGAACTTTCGGAGTCTCGATAAGTAGTCCCTTTTCAGTATTGGATCTGTTTTTCTCGAAGAGATAAAGATATCTCCTTGCAAGAGAATCCATCTCTTGCGGGTAGAGTATGTTGTAGTGGTTGCTTTTTATCTGCATCCATTTCACACTGGCCGGGTCGGAGCCAATGGAGTAGTATTGGGCAAATAATGAGCAATTTACCAGCAATAACAGAGCGACAAATATTATCTTCCTTTTCATATAGCAAACAGCAAAGTTACTAAAATAGTTATTCACAATGACTCTTGATTAATTTTTTATAATGAATTAACTTTGCGCCCAAATAATATTAAGCAGCTTATGCACGTCGTTCTTCAAATCTTTACACTGCTCGGTTCTCTTGGTTTGTTTCTTTATGGTATGACTCTTATGAGCGAGTCTCTCCAGAAAGTTGCAGGTAATGGCCTGAGAAACTTTTTGGCATCGATGACATCCACTCCACTAAGGAGGATCTTGACGGGAGTACTCGTTACTGCCATAATTCAGTCGTCTTCAGCAACAACCGTTATGACGGTCAGTTTTGTAAATGCGGGGTTGCTTACCCTTACGCAGTCAATCGGAGTGATTATGGGAGCAAATATCGGTACTACGGCGACCGCGTGGATTATCTCTCTGTTGGGATTTACCGCAGATATTACCGTAATATCAATTCCTTTAGTGGCAGTCGGATTTGCTTTTATGATGTCCCCAAAGGTCAAAAAAAAGAATATCGGTGAACTGATAATAGGATTTGCTCTTCTTTTCTTAGGATTGAGTTATCTGAAAAATTCGGTTCCGGATCTTAACTCTTCGCCTCAACTGCTCGCTTTTGTTCAGAGATGGACCGATTGGGGATTTTGGTCAATCCTGATTTTTGTCGGAATAGGAGCTGTTATGACGATATTGATGCAGTCTTCATCCGCAACAATGGCTCTAACTCTGGTTATGGTCAATTTTGGATGGATTCCATTTGCAGAAGCTGCAGCCATGGTACTTGGTGAGAACATAGGGACAACAGTAACAGTAAATATTGCTGCGGCTGTGGGCAATGTGTCTGCAAAAAGGGCAGCAAGGGCGCATTTGCTTTTCAATGTATTCGGTGTTGTCTTGGTGTTGCTGGTCTATAACCCATTCTTGAAGATGGTTGCCAAGATTGTAGTCGGGCTTGGTTGTGAAGATCCGATGTTGCCTTACGCCACTATATCCGCAGTCAATCCGGAGAAAGCCTCGGTAACCTTGCTGTATGCGGTGTCAATGGTGCATACTCTATTCAACATAGGAAATACTCTAATTCTCGTTTGGTTTACACCTCTGCTTGTCAAGATTGTGACATGGATGGTTCCGAGTCCGAAAGAGGAAGAACCATTCAGGCTTCAATATATACAGGGCGGTATTTTGGGTACGCCGGAGCTGTCTTTGACACAATCCAAGATGGAAATTGTGCATTTTGCACAATTAATGAAGAAACAGTACGCATTTGCGCGAGAGGCGGTGCAAAAGGCTGATACTGAAGAGTTTGATAAGTTATTTGGTAAGTTGGAGCACTACGAGCAGATTGCTGACAGGATTGAGTATGAAATAGCGGACTATCTGACAAAAATCTCGGAAGGAGAGATTAGTCCGGAATCCGGTCGAAGAATACAGGCCATGTACAAGATTATAGGGGAGTTGGAAAGTGTAGGAGACTCAGGATACAATATAGGTCGTATTTTGCAGCGCAAAAATATTAATGGGCTGCATTTTGAGGACAATCTGGTGAAGAAGCTCAATCAGATGTTTAATTTGCTGGATATCGCATTCGATGCGATGATATATAACTGCGACAAAGGATATACTAAGATCAGCAATATATCAAATGCGCTTGATGCAGAGTATGATATCAACGAGTATCGTAACAATCTGCGTGAGGAGCATCTGGTTAATATAGAGAATAACGTTTACAGTTACTTTGTGGGCAACTATTACATCGATCTTGTGTCGGAAATTGAGAGGGTCGGGGACTTTATCATCAACATCTCCGAAGCTATTATTGAGATTAACGTTTAGATAGAGTTCAGATATTGAAAGATCTTAAAAGGAGGTGCATCTTTGTAGATCACCTCTTTTTCTTTGTTTAGCAGGTATAAAGAGGGAATCGCCCTAATGTAGTAAATTGTTTTTGAGTTCAGGACTTGCTCCTGGTCGAACCCGTTAATCCATGTGTCCGGATAATTGGGTAGATAGTCATACCAAGCCGTAAGATCTTCATCAGGATAAATATTTATGACAGCAAGTCTCTTTTGTTCAATAAGCTGCTGAATCTTTTGTGATTTGGACAGTTGCTCAATTATCTCTTTGCAGTTTTCACAGTCCGGATTGCTGAAGAATAGCAGTATGTACTCAGACTTTGTGTCGTACAGTTGTCCGGTTCTGCCGTTTTTCAATGTATAGGTGAAATTTGCCGCCTTATGCTCCAATCTGTTGAGAGAACAGAGGGAAAGCAGGTACAGAGATCTGGTTTTTTCATCATCCGATACGATGGACGTGCTACCCATTTTTTCCAAAACAGGGATGTAGCACTCTTCATTTCTATATGGGGAATTGGGATCGAACAGATATTTTTCAGAAAGTGAAATTATCTTATCCCAAATAATACTTTCAGGATGAGCAATTTCTATTCTTTCAGCCTTTGTGAGAAGTGAATCCTGTGCAATTTTGATTGTTTCAGGAGAGGTCACTTCAAGCAGAGAGATATAAGTGGTAAAAGCTTTTGTGAAAGAATCTTTCCCAACTCCCCCGACAAGCAGAGTGTCTCGACAGCTTTTTTGTGCAAGCACAAAGTAATCATTCCAAAAATGCTTTACGGCATATTCGGATTTTTGTGCTTCATTAGAGATCATCGCCGGCACCTGTGTAAACGGGAATGGTTGAGCAGTAACCTTCTCTGCTTTTTTAGAATTAGAAGTCGATTGGCAGGCAGAAAGAAAAAGAATACCGATCAGTAAAATATAGATGTTTCGCATGCTTTTAGGATCATTTCCTGCAAAGGTAATTATTTTATGTCATTTTGTCAGAGATACTATGTTGGCATTTATTTTGCCTTTTCAACAACGAGTTTGGAAAACAAATTCAATAAAAGATAAATAAATATAAAAATAACAATTAAAAAAATTACTCAAAATGACAATTAAACCATTAGCAGACAGAGTTTTAGTTGAAGCAAAAGAGGCTGAGACAAAGACGGCAAGCGGATTGTTTATTCCGGATACAGCTAAAGAGAAACCTCAACAAGGTACAGTGATCGCTGTTGGTAGCGGTAAAAAAGACGAACCTATGGAGTTAAAAGTAGGCGACGTTATTTTATACGGCAAATATGCCGGTACTGAAATTACAGTTGACGGTCATGATTATCTTATCATGCGTCAGTCCGATGTGGTAGCAGTTCTCAAATAATTATTTACAAGACAAAAAATACGATTATGGCAAAAGATATAAAATTTAATATTGAAGCTCGCAACCTTATGAAAGAAGGTGCAGACGCTTTAGCTAATGCAGTAAAGGTAACACTTGGTCCTAAAGGGCGTAACGTGGTTATTGATAAGAAATTCGGCGCTCCTCAGGTAACAAAGGACGGTGTCACGGTTGCTAAAGAGATTGAACTTGAAGACAGATTTGCAAACATGGGGGCCCAGATGGTTAAGGAAGTTGCTTCCAAAACTAATGATCAGGCCGGTGATGGCACAACTACTGCTACAGTATTGGCTCAGGCGATCATTAATGTCGGTTTGAAAAACGTTACGGCAGGTGCAAATCCGATGGATTTAAAACGTGGTATAGATAAAGCTGTTGCTGCAGTCGTTGCAGATTTGCAAAAACAGAGTCAACCTGTAGGAGACGATTATTCTAAAGTTGAGCAAGTCGGTACTATCTCGGCAAATAATGATAATACAATCGGTAAATTGATTGCCGATGCCATGATGAAGGTTCGCAAAGACGGCGTTATCACAGTTGAAGAGGCCAAGGGTACTACTACTGAAGTTAAAGTTGTTGAAGGTATGCAGTTTGACAGAGGTTACATTTCAGCTTACTTTATGACCAACCCTGATAAGATGGAGGCCGTTCTTGATGCTCCTCAAATCCTTATTACGGATAAGAAGATTTCTACAATGAAAGACCTTCTGCCGATACTTGAACCTATTGCAAGAGATGGCAAGTCTTTGTTGATCGTTGCTGATGATGTTGACGGTGAAGCTTTGACTACATTGGTTGTCAATAAGCTCCGTGGCACATTGAAGATTGCTGCCGTTAAGGCTCCGGGCTTCGGTGATCGTCGTAAAGAGATGTTGCAGGATATTGCTACTCTGACAGGTGGTGTTGTTATCTCTGAAGAGAGAGGCTTCACTTTGGAAAATGCAACTCCCGATATGTTAGGTAAGGCTGAGAAAGTTGTTATCGATAAAGAAAATACGACAATTGTAAATGGTGCAGGTGATAAGGCTGCCATTACCGACAGAGCCAATCAGATTCGCAAGCAGATTGAAACGACCACAAGTGATTACGATCGTGAAAAGTTGCAGGAAAGACTTGGTAAACTCGCAGGTGGCGTAGCTGTTCTTTATGTCGGTGCTGCTTCAGAAATTGAGATGAAAGAAAAGAAAGACAGAGTGGAGGATGCTTTGAATGCAACTCGTGCAGCTGTTGAAGAAGGAATTGTTGCCGGCGGTGGTGTTGCCTACATTCGTGCAATCAATGCTCTTTCCAATGTAACGGGTGATAATGCCGACGAAAATACGGGTATCGCTATCATAGCGCGTGCTATTGAGGAGCCTATCAGGATGATCGTTGAAAATGCCGGTTTGGAAGGCAGTGTTATCGTTCAAAAGGTTAAGGAGGGTAAAGATGACTATGGTTACAATGCTCGTACCGACAAATATGAACATCTGTTGCAAACAGGAGTTATCGATCCAACCAAGGTTGTTCGTATAGCTCTCGAAAATGCTGCATCAGTAGCAGGTATGTTATTAAGCACAGAGTGTGTTCTTGCCGATATCAAGGAAGATACTCCTGCAATGCCGATGGGTGGTGGCAACCCTGGAATGGGTATGATGTAACAGTACATTCTTAGAACAATATATTGACAAATGTCCGGCTGAAAGCGATTTTAGTCGGACATTTTTTATAAAAGCACTACATTTGCAATGTTATGGAAGAAAAATATATGAAAGAGGCACTACGTGAGGCGCAATTGGCAGCTGATCAGGGGGAAGTTCCTATTGGAGCCGTTATGGAGTGTAAAGGGAAGATAATAGCTCGCGGACATAATCTGACGGAGACTCTTACTGATCCCACAGCTCATGCAGAGATGCAACTTATAACTATGGCAACGGAGTGTCTTGGCGGAAAGTATCTTAATGACTGTACATTGTATGTCACCGTAGAGCCATGTCCAATGTGTGCTGCTGCTCTCAACTGGGCACAATTGGGGACGCTGGTATATGGAGCCGCCGATCCGAAAAGAGGATATTCTCTTTTTTCTCCATCCTTGTTACATCCTAAGACTGAGGTGATATCCGGAGTTATGGCTACTCAGTGCGGCGAAATAGTATCAACATTCTTTAAAAATAAGCGTTCGTAAAAGATGGAGTGGCTGGAAGGATTAGGTCTCTTAGGTTTGTTTATCGGTACCTTTTTGGCGGCGACTGTCGTTCCTTTCAGTTCTGATGTACTCTTTATCGGGATATTGCTGACAGGTGTAAATCCGTGGACGGTTATGATTGTTGGCACTTTGGGCAATTGGCTGGGAGGGTTGACCTCCTATGCCGTCGGATATATCGGCAAATGGGAATGGATTGAGAAGTGGTTTAGAATCAAGCCGGAGACGCTTGAAAAACACAAAAAGAAGATAGATAAGTGGGGCCCTCCGCTGGCTCTGCTGAGTTGGCTTCCGTTTGTTGGAGATGTCTTTTCCATAGGGCTCGGTTTTTATAAAGTCAATTTTTGGAAATGTGCTGCATATATGTTGATCGGTAAGGGAGTAAGATTTACCTTTTGGGTACTGCTATTTCTGCAATACGGTGAGTCAGTGAAAGAATTTTTGTTCTGAGTTTGCTTTGTTTATCAAAATGTTTGTATCTTTGCGCACCAAAATTGAGATATGGTGTAATGGCAGCACTACTGATTTTGGTTCAGTCAGCCCAGGTTCGAGTCCTGGTATCTCAACAATTTAACACTAAAACACTTTATTTTGGAACCTCCGAGTTGTCAATTTAATTCTATTCAAGAGAGCACTTCTGATGAGCCTCTCCCGTCGTGTTGCGGTGTAATCCTTAAGAGTATAACATATAAGACCTCTGCCATAATCGGGCGGAAGGTTGTTTTTTTGTATAATTTATAACAGAAATGGCACTTTATCTTAAAAAAGAACTTGACAATGATGCGAAGATTTATGTTTGGGAAATAGCAGAAACCGAAGATCAATTATTAAAACTTTCTTCCGTTCCAAGCGATGAATTGGAGGAGATTAATCTTCTGAAAAGTGAGGCTCGTAGAAAAGAAAAGTTGGCAGTCAGGGCTCTTTTAGATGAGATTTTCGATGAAAAAGTATATTTGGGACACCATGATAACGGGCGCCCTTTCCTCGAGAATTCACTGACAGAAATCAGTATTTCCCATACAAGTCGTTTTGTGGCAATCATCATCCACAAAGATGAAGACCTTGGCATTGACATAGAGTCTCTTGACAGGGACTTCTCTGCCGTTGAGAAAAAGGCTCTTTCTGAAGATGAAATAGACGATCTTTCCGAACGGAAAAAAACTCTTCAATTAGCCATTTACTGGTGTGCGAAAGAGGCCATATACAAGAGAATGTCCATTTCAGGAGTTGACTTTGCGGAGCAGATTGAAATTGAAAAGTTCAATCCGCATGACGAAGGTGAATTGGAAGCCACTTTTATTCATAAAGACGGTACGGAGATAGACTTCGATCTGGAATACATGGTGTTCGACAACCATGTAATGGTTTGGGTAGTAGGGTAATACTAATCAAGAGAGATGTATTTCTTTTCGATTAGATAGACAGGATTGTAGGAAAGTTTTGCCTGACGCAAGCCATCATCTCCCGCATCGTCTTCGCGGTTAACATACTTGTACGTAGAAGCCTGTGCTTTTATAAACTCCCTGTTTATCATGGGATAAGCACCGTCTATGCGGGCAAAGGCTTTTTCAACGTGTATGAGGAATGTGTTACTGTTGAGCTTTTCCCCAAGAGTAAAGGCAACGATTTCACCGGCAACTCTTATCAAGCCGCCCTTAAGATTCAAAGATTCAAAATTACGTAATGCTCTGCGCGTTGCACAAGCCTCGCTTTGCTTAGAAAGGTTGTGAATGCAATAATTCTCCTTGCACCACTGTTCATTCATCAGGTAGCACTCCTCCACATTTTCTGGTGTCACATCTTCATATATCCACTCATATTGTGACAGGAAGTGTTTGATATGATTGCGCTTAGGCTGATATTTTTTTCCCTTGAGAGAAATAAGATCATCAGAGAGATAGATATAGTCAAAAGAATTACGATCAGGAGTGGGCTCCTCATGCAGAAAAGCTTGTATCATCGGGAGTGTATCTTCCGTTATGCCGGTGATTGTTACCTTTTTTGACATGGATGCCCCTTCTTTTCTGATATTATCGAAAAAGTAAGCCAATTCCTTTTCGGAAAAATGACCTGCCGGTACAGAATAAAACAGTTCATTGGGCGATTCGCTGCGAACTATGAGCATATCATTGTATCGGGCAATCAAGCTATTGTAAAGGTTTGCCCAAATATAAAGTGTAGTAAAGCAATATTCTGCACCTTGGTACTCAGACATTAGAAGGAGGGAGTCTATCCATTTTCTGTCAGAAAGTTCAATATTTTTATATGAAAACATGGTAATATCTTTACATTACAATTTTGAAAAATCAACAATAATTTCAGCATTTATCCTTATTACCGTTTGCCCGCTGACTGTAACTTTTGTGAGATCTAATTTGCTTATGATTACATCTTCGGTGGATTCAGCCTGCTTTCTTAAAAAATCTTCAATCAAATCAGGGTTTGTGGGCACATTTGGAGAGGTGAACCATTTACCTTTCCAGTCGGTTCTAAAAATATATTCTTCATTTTCAACAAAATAAATAGAGGCTCTTCCACTGTACATAGTCATGGTATTCCATACGGTATCCGTGGCTTTGCGATATTGGAAAACTTTGGTCGGGGTAGCGGATACAGTACCCTTGTTTGATGAAATCATCTTCAGGGAAATGTCGTACCTTGTGTAATCAGGTTTAACGGAAACGGTAAAAGAAGCTGATTTGCCGTCAACAGGTGCTGTGATAACTTTCGCGGCATCGACCACAAAAGGTGATGCGTTAAAAGTATTAACAGAAGCTGTGACATTTGATTTGGCAGGAACAGTTATATTGCTTATCACGGCACTGTAAGGTACAGCTCCGCTGAGTTCCCCATTGGATATAATCACACCGTCATCAGTCACAACAGAATATTCACCACCGAAAAAATAGTATTCTGATCCTGTAAAACTTAGCATGATATGGTTCACCTGAGTTGACTCGGCATACTTAACAACGGAAAAGAAAACTTCTGACCTTGTAACAGAAACTTTTTTAGCCGGAGAAGAAAGCGTCCCGTCTGCAAGTACTTTGACAATGCCGTATTCTCCATATTCGTTGTTATGCATAGACGAGCAGTGAACATCTCCCGAATAACCCGTATAGCCGGCGGTATAGAGATAGCCATCGCCTGTCTGAATACACTTCAAATCGATAAAAGGAGTGATGATATTGTCAGAAGTATTCAAGACATTGAAGGGTAAAGACGGAGCAACATTAGGACTTACGGACGAGTTGTAATCCGAGAGATCAACGGCGTACAGAGTTACCTGATTAACACCTTTAGAGGAGGTGTAAAACTTGTAGGGAAGCAGAATATAGTTGTCTGAAGATGAAACGGTGCCGGTGGTGAAAGTCATACTTTGTGGTGTGACCGCGGGGTCAACGGCGGGATCAAGGTATAAATTATATTTCCCGGTAATTGTCGAGTACTCACCGGTTGTGTTTTTTTGTCCGGCAATATTGACAAGATTGCTCTGCGCGTCACCGACGATTTTAAAATTGACCGTAGAAGATTCAACCTTGCGGCCCTCTACATTATAAATGCCAACATCAATCTTTGTATCAAATTTGCGGGCACTGATCAATACGGCAGGTATCTCATTTCCATTTTCGTCAACAGGTGGATCAAACTTGATACAACCACTTACCAGTAAAGCAAAAGCAATAAACGTCAAATATTTAGCTATATGTTTCATTGTGTTAATAATAGAGTAGGAGTTAAATCCTGATATATCATTGATAAAGGTCAAAAGGCAAAAGTAAATAAAAAACAGTTATTATTGAAATATTCCTAATTTTGCGGATTATTTCAATAAATCAGTAAATGAAGAATTTTGTAAAAGAATTAGAATGGAGAGGCATGATTCATGATGTTATGCCGGGAACTGAAGAGCAATTAATGAAAGAGCCTGTGACCGCTTATGTCGGGATTGATCCGACTGCGGATTCTCTTCATATTGGACATCTTGTCAGCATAATGATGCTAAAGCATTTTCAGAATTGCGGGCATAGACCGGTTTCATTACTTGGTGGAGCAACAGGGATGATTGGAGACCCTTCTATGAAGTCTGCAGAACGTAATTTACTGGATGAAGAGACGTTGCGTCATAATCAGGAGTGTATCAAAAAGCAGCTCTCACGCTTTTTGGATTTTGACAGTGGCAAACCCAATGCTGCATTACTTGTAAATAACTATGACTGGATGAAAGATTATTCTTTCCTTGACTTTATTCGCGATATAGGAAAGCATCTTACCGTCAATTATATGATGAGCAAGGATTCAGTAAAAAAGAGGCTATCCGGAGAGGAACGCGAAGGCATGTCGTTTACTGAATTTTCATACCAGTTGGTTCAGGGATATGATTTCTTGTGGCTATATGAGCATATGGGATGTAAATTGCAGATGGGAGGAAGTGACCAATGGGGCAATATTACCACAGGTACTGAGTTGATTCGTAGAAAATTAGGCGGAGAGGCGTTTGCCCTTACATGTCCTTTGATCACGAAGGCGGATGGCGGCAAATTCGGTAAGACAGAAAAAGGCAATGTCTGGTTGGATGCCCGATATACATCTCCATATACTTTCTACCAATTTTGGCTGAATGTCAGCGACGAAGATGCCCGTAAGTATATCAAGATATTTACGATGCTTTCAAAAGAAGAGATTGATGCGGTGATTGAGGGGCATGAACAGGCTCCACACTTACGCGTACTGCAAAAACTGCTTGCAAAAGAGATTACCGTTATGGTTCATGGTGAAGAGGAATATAAAAAGGCTGTCGATGCGTCAGGCATTCTGTTTGGTAACTCTACTTCAGATGTTTTGAAAAAGCTTGATGAAGCGACCTTCCTTTCAGTATTTGACGGAGTTCCTCAATTCAATTTAAGTAGGACGGATCTGCCTTGCGACATTCTTGAGATGCTTGCTGTCAAAACTTCTGTTTTCCCGTCAAAAGGGGAGTGCCGCAAGTTGATTCAGGGAGGAGGATTAAGCATCAATAAAGATAAGTTTACGGATGTTGCAGGACAATTGAGTTCAGATTATTTGCTTGACGGCAAATATATTCTGGTTCAGAAAGGGAAGAAGAATTATTACATTCTCAAGGTTGAATAATATGGAAAACGAAAGTACGAGGCAACTCAAAGTTGCAAAGCAGATTCAGCGAGATCTGGCTGAAATCATCCGGTCAAAGGGCATGGCCACTTTTGATGGAGCGATGGTTACCGTTAGCGGTGTCAGGATGAGCCCCGATTTGTCGTTGGCCAAAGTCTATGTAAGCATATTCCCTTCAGAAAAAGTGAAAGGAGTAATGGAAATAATCGAAAATGCCAACAAACAGCTGCGGGGAGAGCTTGGGCATTTGGTTGCAAAGCAGTTGAGAATAGTTCCCGAACTTGCTTTTTTTGTTGATGATTCGCTCGACTATGTAGAGCATATAGATGAGTTGCTTAAGAAATGAATCTATCCAACTTCATAGCGAAAAGATACCTGTTCGCAAAGAAGTCGCACAATGTAATAAATATTATTTCTATTATATCTGCTGCGGGCATTGCAATCGGCTGTGCCGCTTTGGTAATAATACTTTCGGTCTATAATGGCTTTGACTCTATCGTCAGGTCTCTTTATAATTCCTATACGCCGGATTTGCTGATAACCCCTGCTGAGGGTAAGGTTTTTTCTCCCGAAGGGGACGTTTTTGATTCCGTCAGGAAAGACAAAGATGTACTCTCATTTTGTGAAGTTTTGGAGGAAAATGTGTTTCTGATGTATGGAGAACGCTCTACAGTTGCCACGGCAAAGGGTGTGGACAGCACATACGAGGAGGCATCCAAGTTAAAAGATTATTTGATTGAAGGTGAGTTTGACTTGAAGTATGGAACCATGAATCAAGTCGTAATAGGTCGTACCTTAGCATTGGAGTTGGGACTGCGAGCTACATTTCTGACGCCACTTGAGGTCTATTTTCCGTCAAGGAGCACTGAAATATCCCTGCTTAACCCGATGGAGTCTCTACACAAGGAAAGACTTTATCCGTCCGGAGTGATTTCTCTGGAACAGAATTTTGATAAAAAATATATATTCATGCCGATTGAAGCACTTGAGGATCTACTGGAGTACGATGGACAGGTCTCTTCTGTGGAAATATATCTTCAGCCGAATGCTTTGTCGAGAAAAGGCTTGGCAACGAAGAACTTTCAGCGAAAAATCGCCAAAATGCTCGGTGACAAATATGTTGTAAAAAATAAACAGGAGCAAAATGAACAGGTATATAAACTGCTTTCTTATGAAAAAATAGCGATCTACGCAATATTGCTGTTTGTTATGGTTATTATCTCTTGCAATATATTCAGTTCACTTTCAATGCTTATTATTGAGAAGAAAGATGATATTGGGACGCTTCGATCTCTTGGGGCTGAAGATTCTCTGATTAAGAAGGTTTTTGTAACGGAGGGGTGGCTCATCTCTCTGTGTGGGATTGTTGCGGGAATCTTGACAGGTATTGTGGTATGTGTATTGCAGCAAAAATTGGGAATAGTAAAAATGCCCGGTAATTTTATCATCACTGACTATCCCGTAAAAATGCAATTGTCAGATATATTGATTATTATATTGGGGGTTGGAATGATAGGGTACTGTACAGCAATAATTACGAAGGTATTAAATTATACAAAATGAAAAAGAGGCCGTTCCTCTGCAAGAAACCAGCCTCTCTATGTACTAAAACCTAAACCTATAACATAGATGCAGGTTGATTTGAAAACGTTGCATAGAATTTTAGAAAAAGATTAATTTTGCAGTCCGATGGAAAAAAAGGATAATATAATAGAGGATTTTACTCAAAATGAGTATCAGCACGGGTTTGAGACTAAGCTTGATCAAGACTTTATTCCGAAAGGGTTGAGTGAGGATATTATCAAACTTATTTCCGCAAAAAAGCAAGAACCGGAATGGTTGCTTGAGTTTCGTCTTAAGGCTTTCAGAAAGTGGCAGACAATGAAGATGCCGACGTGGGCACACCTTAAGATACCTGAGATTGATTATCAAAATATTATTTATTACGCTGCTCCAAAGCAGAAATCTGATAAGCGAGAAATAGATCCGGAACTCGAAGCCACTTTTGACAAATTGGGGATTCCTCTTCATGAGAGAAATGTACTTGGGGGTGTGGCTGTAGATGCAGTGTTTGATTCCGTGTCGGTAAAAACCACATTTAGAGAATCTTTGGCAGAGAAAGGCATTATATTCTGCTCTTTTTCCGAAGCCGTAAGGGACTATCCTGAGTTGGTAAGAAAATATCTTGCAACAATTGTTCCTGCGGGGGATAATTTTTATTCTGCGCTTAACTCGGCTGTGTTTAGCGATGGTTCATTTTGTTACATTCCAAAAGGCGTAAGATGTCCGATGGAGCTCTCAAGCTACTTCAGAATCAATGCAAAAGGTACCGGACAGTTTGAAAGGACTTTGCTGGTGGCGGATGAAGGCTCTTACCTTAGCTATCTTGAAGGTTGTACAGCCCCTCAAAGAGATGAAACTCAACTACATGCTGCTGTCGTGGAGATTATTGTGGAGCAAGATGCGGAGGTTAAATATTCTACTGTACAGAATTGGTATCCCGGAGATGCTCAAGGCAGAGGCGGTATTTATAATTTTGTAACAAAGAGAGGTATTTGTAAGGGGACCAACAGCAAACTTTTCTGGACTCAGGTTGAGACCGGTTCGGCAATTACATGGAAATATCCGAGCACAATTTTAAAAGGAGATAATTCCATTTCAGAATTTTATTCGGTAGCTGTTACGAACAACTATCAGCAGGCTGATACCGGAACGAAGATGATCCACCTTGGCCGCAATACAAGCAGTAGAATTGTTAGTAAAGGCATTTCCGCCGGAATGAGCCAAAATAGCTATAGAGGCTTGGTGAAGGTGGCCCCTAATGCTGAAGGAGCCCGTAATTTTTCTCAGTGTGACTCTTTATTGCTTGGAGATAAGTGTGGTGCCCATACATTTCCGGTAATTGAGAGTGATAATCATTCGGCCATAATCGAGCACGAAGCCACAACTTCAAAGATTAGTGAAGATCAGCTGTTTTATTGCCGACAGAGAGGTATTACGGCTGAAGATGCTGTCGGCCTGATTATTAATGGCTATGCAAAAGAAGTATTAAATCAACTTCCCATGGAATTTGCAGTTGAGGCCCAAAAATTGCTGCAAGTTTCACTTGAAGGAAGCGTGGGTTAAAAAAGTTGAAAGAGAATGTTTAGTACGAATTTTATTTTATTCAGTTTGGGTGGTGTTGGCGTAAGCCTTTTAGAGTTGCTTTCAGTCCTTTCCGGACTGACTTGTGTCTTTCTTGCCGGCAGGGGTAAGACACTTAATTTCTGGTTTGGGTATGTTTACTGCATACTGCTTTTTGCGCTATTTATGCAAAAGCATCTTTATTCAAGCATGATATTGCAGCCGATATCAATGGTTATCAATGTGATAGGACATTATAGGTGGACTCATCCGAATGAAAAAGAAAGAAATAAAGACAAGGAGTTGATAGTGACAAAAATGTCAGCTCCCTTCAGGGCTTTGAACGTTATACTGGTCGTGCTTCTGGCTTTAGTTTGGGGATGGATAGTACAGCAGATCGGTCAAATTTGGCCGGATGTGTTTCCGCCTGCCAAAATCCCTATACTCGACTCTTTTGTAACTATGATGATTTTGACTGCACAGTATCTTTCTGCGCAGAAAAAAATCGAGTGCTGGGCTGCATGGCTGGCTGTAAATATCACAAATATTATTCTATATATTCTTGCAGGACTTGTCTTTATGCCTATAGTGAGTGCCTGCTATCTTGTATTGGCAGTATTAGGATATAAGTCTTGGAAACAACAAATGAAGGAACAATAGTATGTTAACAATTAAGGATTTGCACGCCTCTATAGGGGACAAAGAAATATTAAGGGGGATCAATTTATCCGTCAACGAAGGCGAAGTACATGCAATTATGGGCCCCAACGGTTCCGGTAAAAGTACTCTTTCAGCTGTGCTTGCCGGCAGGGAAAGTTATACGGTAACTTCCGGAGAGGTGATATATGAAGGCAAAAATTTACTTGAATTAACTCCCGAGGAGAGATCCTGGGCCGGTATTTTTTTAGGATTCCAATATCCTATAGAGATTCCCGGAGTTTCAAATGTTAATTTTATTAAAGCGGCTGTCAATGAGCATCGGAAGCAAAAAGGGCTTCCTGCCCTCTCCGCAGCCGAGTTTTTGAAACTGATGAGGGAAAGAATGGCCTATGTAGAGATGGATAGCAGTTTCTCTTCTCGTGGGGTGAATGTGGGGTTTTCCGGAGGAGAAAAGAAAAGAAATGAAATATTCCAAATGGCAATGCTTGAGCCGAAGTTAGCCATACTGGATGAGACGGATTCGGGACTTGATGTTGATGCTTTGAGAATTGTTGCAACAGGTGTAAATAAGATGAGAAGACCTGATAACGCTACTATCGTGATTACTCACTATCAGAGGCTGCTTGACTATATTGTACCGGATGTGATACATATCCTTTACAAGGGGAAGATCATCAAGACAGCCGGAAAAGAGCTGGCTTTAGAGATTGAGAAAAAGGGCTACGACTGGTTGATAAACGAGTAATGATATGAAGCAAAACTACATATATTCTCCTGCGCTTGCTACCGGATTTAAGTGTAAGGTGCCTTTAAAGGATGCCTGTCAGTTGTTTATAGTCAACGGTAAAGTTCAGGGTGGCATTTCTCCGTTTGTTTTGGATCTGAAAGATGGAGAAAATCTGTCGGAAACACTGCAATTGATAAGTGTACGTAATGAGCAGCACTTGG
This sequence comes from Bacteroidales bacterium, assembly GCA_028691975.1. Lineage (GTDB taxonomy): Bacteria > Bacteroidota > Bacteroidia > Bacteroidales > UBA932 > Cacconaster. Next base: position 23,126 of record JAQUYF010000004.1, read on the forward strand.
GGGATTTAGAATATAGTGAAGCTTTCCACTTCGGAAAGAATTCAAGAGGTAAAGTGGTGATGTGCTCTCATACATTCTCTTTAGATGACTTCGTTACAAGAGAGAATGTAAATATTATACTCGAATCGGGCGCCCGCGCTGAATTTGTTGTGATGCAGAATGAACACAACAAGGCAATTCATAATGCCAAGTTTTCCATAAAAATGGCAGATCATGCCTGTCTGACGCTGGTTTTCCTTTCTCTCCACGGAGGAGAGATAAATAATACCGTAACCGTTGATATGAATGGGGAATATTCCGAATGTAACCTTGGCGGACTTTATCTGACTGATTCGACTCAGTTGATGAACAACACTATTGATCTGAATCATTTTGTGCCAAATTGTAAGAGCAACCAGCTTTTCAAAGGAATTCTCGACGATAATGGGATTACAAGGTTTTTCGGTAGAATAAATGTTGCTCCCGGGGCTCAAAAAACGGAGGCTTTTCAGGCAAATCACAATTTACTGATATCTGATAAGGCAAAAGCTTATTCAAAGCCGCAGCTTGAAATCTATGCGGATGATGTAAAGTGCAGTCACGGTGCGACTGTTGGCCGACTTAATGAGATGGAATTGTTTTATATGCGTACGAGGGGAATTCCTTCAGCTGAAGCACGATTGCTCCAACAGATGGCTTTTGCATACGAGGTTCTCGAGAAAATTTCAAATGAAGAACTTCGTGAAAGAATGCAGTCCTTAGTCGAAAAACGTCTCAGAGGCGAGTTTTCACAGTGTAAAAACTGCAGCAAAAATTGCTGTTAATTATTTGCGTTTCAGTTCAATAATATAATCAACACAGGAACTGTCAATTTGATCGAGGGTAATGCGTATTCCTGTTTTTTCTTTTTTAAACTTCAGTGGTTTGGCCTGGTCGAATGTTTTGGCCGAAATCAGCTTAATGTTGTCCAACGGAAGAAATATTTCCGTCAAAGTATCATCTCCAAGGTCATCAGGGAAAATGTGGAGCCATATCCTATCCTCTTTTTCCGTCACTACACCCCACTTTTGAGGAGGAATCAGGGTACTTCGAGTTCCGTAAATTGTCTCTCCATATTTTGAGAGCCATTCTCCAATACCTTTTAGACGTTCAAGTGCAGCTTCCGGCAATTCTCCATTTGGTTGAGGGCCGATATTCAGGAGCAGATTGGCATTACGTCCGGCTGTGCTGACGAGATATTTGACAATAGCCGATATGCTCATATAGTTTTGATCCGTAATGCGGTATCCCCAAGAGTTATTCATGGTTTGACAGGTTTCCAGCGGAAGGGAACTAATTCCACCTTCATGCCAGCCTGCCGAATTTTCACCGGGGACATCCCGTTCGAATATTTGAATATCCTCTCCCGGAATAGGGGTAAGGTGGTGATTGTTGCCAACCAGACAGTTAGCCTGCAAGCTGTGGATGAGAGGATAGAGTGTGTCATAACCCCAGTCAAAGTCGGGATGATCGCTCTGGTCCCAATGTCCATCCAGCCAGATACAGCCGATTTTGCCGTAATTTGTCAGAAGTTCAGTCAATTGACCTTTCATGAAATTAAGATAGCTGTTCCACTCTCCGTTCATAGTTCTGCCAGTCCCCGTGCCTGTTCTTCCAAGGCTGTAATCTTCTCTATACCAATCTAATGTGGAATAGTAGAAGTGCAGTCTTATGCCCTGTTTTGCACATTCCTCCGACAGTTCCTTCAAAACATCTCTTCCGAAAGGAGTTGCATCCACAATATTGTATGGACTTTGCTTTGTTCCGAACATGGAAAAGCCGTCATGGTGTCGGGAAGTTATGCAGATGTACTTTGCTCCGGCTGCTTTAATGGCTGAGACCCACTTCTCTGCATCAAAATGGCTTGGATAGAATGCAGAAGCGAGTTTTGCGTACTCTTGATAGTTTATGTTCTGGTTGGTCATCACCCATTCTCCCTGTCCGAGCAGAGAGTAGATACCCCAATGGATGAAGATGCCGAACTTGTCATCCTGAAATTCTTTTTGAGATTGAATAACCTCTTGTGTAGGCAGATAACTCTGAGCTGATGCGCTTATCGCAAGCAGCAAAAGAGTAGCAGATAAACTGGCATTTAAGTGTTTCATGATTAGTATCCTTGTGCTTTAATTTCTATTTCAGCTCCTTCGGGAGTAATAAGGACGTGTCCCACTTCGGGTTTTGCGAGATGTCCTATTATATCATAATCATGGAATTCCTTCCGGAAGGCATCGTGTTTTTCAATTGGAACAGTGAAAATGAATCTGTAATCGTCTCCACCGTTGAGAGCCGCCGTAATAGCGTCCATGTTAATCTCTTCGGCCATCTCAAAGGTGTGTGAAGATAAGGGAATCTTCTCTATATATATTTTTGCTCCCATTTGCGTATCACGTGTAAGTTGAATGACGGAGGTGGCGAGACCTTTGGTAATAAAGTATCCTTTTGAAGGATAAATTTCTGCATCTGTAAAACGATTCAGTATGTCTGAATGAATTTCAGGGCTGAGATAAGAGGCGAGTATGTATTTATATTTGCTCAGATCCGGCTGCTTGGACGAATCTTTATTGAATGAAACTTTTTCTCTCTCCAGGACATGAAATCCCATGTATGCTGCGCCTACATTGTCGGTAAGACAGATAAGGTCCATATTTTTAGAAGCCGGCAGCATCTCGAGAACTCCGCGCTTCTGTACACCGCAGGCAGCGAGACTCAGGCAAAGACCGTTCACAGAGGGGTTGAGATCGAGAGAGAGGTGCTTAATTGAGTGTTCTTTTGCAGCAGATAGAACTCCCTGCCAGATCTCCTCAATGTTTTCATAGCAAAACTTACTTGAAATACCCATATTCACAGAGAGGGAAGTAGGGTTATAAAACTTGGCATATAACTCTCCGATCACGCATAATACAACTTTATATCCGAGATGACGTAATGGGGTATATGTCAAATCAAAATCAACTCCTTCAAGCAATATTTTATGTGCCATACAGCACTCTCCCTTTTCTGTAAGTGTCGTTGTATATTCATTTTTGTAATCACTTCCATCAAAAAGTTTAGTGATAGCGTTTGTTTTGCCTAAAGATTGCAGTTCTGTCCTCATATAATTAGATTTTTACAAATTTATCAAAAAAGGATTAAATACGGAAATTAATAGTAACTTGCGTATCCGTTTGAAAAACTTTAACTTAAAATGATCTTCTTTCCTAATGCCAAAATCAACCTCGGGCTTAATATTATTGAGCGTCGTGTAGATGGGTTTCATAACATAGAAACGCTCTATTATCCTTGTTATCAGATGACTGAAATGCTCGAAGTTGTTGCGCAGCCTGAGACAGCCATGTATATCTATGGATTGAAGGTAGATGGAAATCTAATGGATAATCTGTGTATGAAGGCATATCGCCTTCTTGCAAGGCATTACGACTTGCCTCCGGCAGGAATACATCTTTACAAAAAAATACCGATCGGTGCAGGATTGGGTGGAGGTTCTGCTGATGCGGCCTTTACTCTGATGGCGTTAAACAGACTGTTTTCTCTTGATATAAGTGACGATGACTTGGCCGGCTATGCGGCAGTACTTGGCAGCGACTGTCCACTTTTTATCTACAACAAGCCGATGATTGCCCGAGGGCGTGGAGAGATCCTGACTCCATATCGTGATATTCTGGATGGATATAAGATAGAGATAGTTCATCCGGAGATTTTTATTTCCACGAAAGAGGCATATTTGGGTGTTACTCCTCATAAGGCAGAAGTGCCCCTGGAAGAGGCGCTCAAATACCCTGTTGAGCAGTGGCGTGAAGTGTTGTTCAATGACTTTGAAGAGAGTATCTTCAAAAAATACCCTGTTCTGGCTAAAGAGAAGGAGTTCCTTTACAACAGAGGGGCTGTTTATGCTTCTTTATCAGGATCGGGCAGTGCGTTATTCGGACTGTTCGGATCGTAGTCCCATATTAGTTGATAGTCTAAAAGCTTCTGCTCTAAATTAGCCCTTAATACCTTAACTTTTACCTTGTCGCCAAGGTTGAAGATACGGCCGCTTGCTTTGGCAGTGGTGCGATATGTCTCTTCGTCAAATACGAGGTAATCTTCCTTAACCTCTTTGATGAATACCATGCCTTCAATCTTAGTCGGTTCAATCTCTACATAAATGCCCCACTCTGTAAGACCTGAGATATATCCCTCGAATTCCATTCCTACCTTGTCCTGCATAAATTCAACTACCTTGTATTTGATGCTGGCGCGTTCCGCCTCGGTAGCAAGTTGCTCCCTTTCAGATGAATACATACAACACTCTTCATAATACTGTTTATCTTGTGAAGGAGCTTTATCCATGTAGAGGGTAAGAAGACGATGTACCATCATATCAGGATAGCGTCTTATGGGAGAGGTGAAGTGTGTATAATATTCAAAGGCAAGGCCATAGTGTCCGACATTGTCGGTAGAGTAACGTGCTCGAGCCATTGATCGCAGAGCAAGTATTTCGAGAGCATTCTCTTCCGGCTTGCCTTTGGATTGAGACATAAGCTCGTTCAATGACTTGGAAATACTCTTCGGATCATCAGTTTCCCCCAGAGTGTAGCCAAAATTCTTTGCGAAAGAGCGAAGCCCGGCAATCTTGTCGGGATTAGGGTTCTCATGTATTCTATATACAAATGTCGGGTTCTTCATCCCGCATTTACGTGCTACAAATTCAGCCACATTGCGGTTAGCTAAAAGCATAAACTCTTCAATAAGCCAGTTACTCTCTTTTGACTCCTTCTGGTGTACATCTATCGGCTTTCCGTCAGGGTCGATTTCGACTTTCATTTCAGGTCTTTCGAAGTTGATGGCGCCATGTTCAAATCTTTTCCTGCGTAATATCGTAGCGAGCTCATGGAGAAAGAGGATCTCGTTACAAAGAGGTCCTTTTTGTGTCTCAATGATCTCCTGTGCGGTCTCGTAATCAAAGCGATAGTCAGAATTTATGACAGTTCTTCCGAACCAGGACTTCAGCACATTGGCGTTGTTGTCCATTTCAAAAACTGCGGAGTAGCAAAGTTTATCTTCCTTCGGCCTCAATGAGCAAAGTTTGTTGGAAAGGTTTTCGGGCAACATTGGAATAGTGCGGTCAACAAGATATACTGATGTTGCCCGGTTGAAGCCTTCTTTATCGACGACGCTACCCGGTGTTACATAAAATGTGACGTCAGCTATGTGGATTCCTACCTCTACGTGTCCATTATCAAGTTTTTTGAAAGAAAGAGCATCATCGAAATCCTTTGCGTCTGCAGGGTCGATGGTGAATGTGGTAACATCTCTAAAGTCGCGTCTGCGGTTGATTTCCGACTGTTCGATCTTTTCGGAGATCTTGTTGGCGGCTGCCTCCACTTCAGGTTCAAACCTATACGGAAGATTATATTCAGCTAAAATAGCGTGCATCTCAGTGGTGTTTTCTCCCGGTTTACCGAGAACATCTACGATTTTTCCGATAGGCTCTGTAGATTTGCGTGGCCAACCGGTAACCAAAACCGCCACTTTCATTCCCTTTTCGGCCTTGATGCCGCCGATAGTAGGAAGATCTTCGAGGCTTTCAACGGGGATGCGAATGTCGTAAGGCATATTTTTGCTCTCAACGATGGCCCAAACCTGATTGCCCACAATATGGAGAATTCCGATATGTGGCTTCTTAGAGCGCTCGATTATGTAGATAACCTCTCCCTCAATGCGGTGAGGTCCTTTGGTGCTTCTTTTAGGGATAGATACTTTTACCTTGTCCCCGTTCAGGGCTCCGCGCAATTTGCGGAAAGGAATAAAAATATCATCTTCAATATCAGGTCTCGTAACAAAACCAAACCCGTCACGAGCGAGGCTTAAAACACCCTCAACCTCTTCGCGGGATTTGCTTCTTCTGTCTCCTTTAAATGGCTCCTGGGCTTCTCTGGCGTTGGTTTTCAATTTACTTGAGTGTTTGTTAATATCTTTCTTTTTCTTTGTCTTCATAAATAAATATCTTTGCTTTTGGTAAATAACGAACAAATTTAATAAAAATATGGGAAAGAAAGTATTATTAATGATTCTTGACGGTTGGGGAGAGGGTAAGCATGACAGATCCAACGCAATTTACACAACGGGGACTCCTAATATCGATGCTCTTAGAGCAAAATATCCTTTTTCGCACCTTAAAGCATGTGGAGAAGATGTGGGTCTTCCTGCAGGTCAAATGGGCAATTCTGAAGTAGGACACCTAAATATAGGGGCAGGCAGAGTTGTGTATCAGGATCTTATGAAAATTAATGCAGCCTGTAAAGAGCATAAGCTGATGCAGAATGTGGAGATAAAGAAGGTGTATGAGTATGTTAAAAAGTCCGGAAAACAGCTTCATTTTCTTGGGTTATGTTCTCATGGCGGCGTACACAGTTCTCTTGATCATCTTTACGAATTTCTTAATGAGGCGAAGAATGCAGGCCTCGATAAGGTCTTTGTACACTGCTTTATGGATGGTAGAGATACTGACCCTAAGAGCGGAAAAGGATTTGTTGCCGAGTTGGAAGATCAAATGAGACAAAGTACGGGCAAAGTGGCTACTGTGATAGGAAGATATTATTCAATGGACAGAGATAAGAGGTGGGATAGAATAAAGATTGGATATGATCTGCTTGTCAGTGGCACCGGAGCTAAATTTACCTCAGCAGTTGAGGGCATTCAAGCTTCTTATGATGACAATATTACGGATGAGTTTATAAAGCCGATTTGCATCGTAGATGAGAAAGGAAAGCCTGTCACAACAATTCAGGAGGGGGATGCTGTTATTTTCTACAATTTTAGAAATGACCGTGCCCGTGAGATTACTGCCGTCTTGACACAGACTGATATGCCGGAAGCAGGAATGCATACAATTCCACTATACTATTGCTGTATTACACCGTATGACGACAAGTTTACCGGATTGCATATTTTATTTGACAAAGAAAATGTACCTCAGACAATTGGAGAGGTTGTGGCCGCAGCCGGGAAGAAACAGCTCAGAATAGCTGAGACCGAAAAATATGCTCATGTTACATTTTTCTTTTCAGGAGGGAGAGAGGCAGAATTTGCCAATGAGGACAGGATTTTGATTCACTCTCCCAAAGTAGCTACTTATGACTTGCAGCCTGAAATGAGTGCTTTACAGGTAAAAGATGCTCTTATTGAAGACTTGAAGAGTGGAAAGCATGACATGATTATTTTGAATTTTGCCAATGGCGATATGGTGGGACACACAGGAGTATATGATGCTATCTGTAAAGCTGTCCGTACAATTGACAATTGTGTTGGAGAAGTTGTTCCGGTTGCAAGAGAAAACAAATATACAGTTCTCATAACAGCAGATCATGGTAATGCAGATCATGCTATAAATGAGGATGGTACACCAAATACTGCCCATTCGTTGAATGTGGTTCAATTTATCGTAGTGGATGATGATATTAAGACGGTTAAAGATGGTAAATTGGCAGATATAGCTCCAACAATGCTGAAACTTATGGGCATCCGACAACCGGATCTTATGACAGGTAAACCATTAATATAACTGCCTAATGTCTTTTGTTCACCTTCATGTTCACACTCAATACTCCATCTTGGATGGGGCTGCTGCTATCTCCAATCTTTTTGAGAAAGCTGTAGAGGATGGGCAGGCGGCTCTTGCTATTACCGATCACGGAAATATGTACGGGGTCAAGGAATTTCTGAAAGTTGCCGCGAAAGACAAAAATGCTAATGTCAAGCCTATTGTCGGTTGTGAGGTGTATGTAGCAAAAGAGGGCAGGAAGATCAAAAGAGGTAAGGAGGATCAGAGTTCCTACCACCTTATTTTGCTTGCTAAGAACCTGAAGGGTTATCATAACTTGATCAAGCTATGCTCGTATGCATACATTGAAGGATTTTATTATAAGCCGCGTATTGACAGAGAATTGCTTGAGAAATATCATGAGGATCTGATTTGCTCGTCAGCATGCCTGGCAGGAGAAGTTCCAAGGGATATTTTTGCAGGAAATATTGAACGGGCTGAGGAGACAATCCTTTGGTACAAGGAGTTGTTTGGAGATGATTATTACTTGGAGGTTCAGAGACATCATTCCGAGGTTCCCGGTGCAAGTCAGGAGGTTTATCAGCACCAACAGATAGTAAATGAGGTCATATTTGATCTTGCTTCCAAACACAATATCAAAGTAATTGCGACAAATGATGTCCATTTTGTAAATAAAGAAGATGGCCCTGCGCATGACAGGCTTATTTGTCTTACTACAAATGTTCCTTATTCAAGTCCGGATAGATTGAGATATACTCAGCAGGAGTATTTAAAGAGCCAGAATGAGATGGCTGCTCTGTTTTCCGACCATCCGGAGGTTATAACCAATACAATGGAGATAGCCGAGAAAGTTGAGAGATATGATATAAATTCAAAGCCTATTTTACCGTATTTTCCTATTCCCCCTGAGTATGAAGATTCCGATGTGTACCTTAAGCATCTTTCAATGGAGGGAGCCCGCGAAAGGTACGGCGACACTATTCCTCAAAATATAATAGAGAGGCTTGATTATGAATTATCGGTAATTAAGAAAATGGGTTTTCCCGACTATTTCTTAATCGTTAAGGATTTCATAGAAGCAGTTCGAAAGAAAGGTGTGTCGGTAGGACCGGGACGTGGTTCTGCTGCCGGTTCGGTGGTTGCCTACTGTTTGAAAATCACCAATATCGACCCAATAAAATACGATTTGCTGTTTGAGCGATTTCTCAATCCGGACAGGATCTCTATGCCTGATATTGATATTGATTTCGATGATGAGCATAGAACTGATGCTTTTAAATATGTGGAAGAAAAGTATGGCAAGGACCATATTTCCCATGTGGTTACTTTTGGGACGATGGCGGCAAAAAGTGCGATTAAGGATGTCGCGAGAATAGAAGAGGTGCCACTTTCGGAGGCCAATAGATTTACCAAACTGATCCCGGACACATTTGATATTGAGGTTGACGATCCGGATAATAAGGGTAAAAAAATAAAGAAAACGGTAAATGCTTCCCTGAAGTTGTGTACGGAAAAGGTTCCTGAGTTTAAAGAGGCTTTGAGTATGGGCGATGATAAGATTAAGGATACAATAAAATATGCCACTCAGCTTGAAGGAAGTATCAGACAGACCGGAATACACGCCTGTGCATTGATTATCGGCCGAGATGATCTGACCAACTTTATTCCTATTTCTACAGGGACGGACAAGGACACGGGAGAGACTGTATGGGTATCGCAATACGAAGGTTCTCATATTGAAGATGTCGGAATGTTGAAAATGGATTTCCTGGGATTGAGGACATTGTCCATAATAAAAGAGTGCCTGTCCATTATTAAGCAAAAAACCGGTACAGACCTTGATTTAGACCATATTCCATTAGACGATCCTGCCACGTTTGATCTTTTTTGCCGTGGTGATACGATAGGAGTCTTTCAATTTGAGTCTGACGGTATGAAGAAGTGGCTCAGAGAATTGAGTCCCGGGCGTTTTGAGGATTTGATCGCCATGAATGCTCTGTACAGGCCGGGTCCGATGAATTATATTCCGGACTTTGTCAATCGTAAGCACGGTAAGCAGGAGATTAAGTATGATCTTCCGGAAATGGAGGAGTATCTTAAGGACACGTATGGAGTTACCGTCTATCAGGAACAGGTGATGCTTTTATCCCAGAAGATAGCCGGTTTTACCCCCGGAGAGGCCGACACTTTACGTAAGGCGATGGGCAAAAAGTTGAAAGACGTGATGGCGAAGCTCGAGACCAAATTTATAGATGGGGCTATTGCCAAAGGACATCCAAGAGAGAAGGTTGAGAAGATCTGGAACGATTGGCTTAGTTTTGCCGAGTATGCTTTCAACAAAGCACACGCTACGTGTTATGCATGGGTTGGTTATCAGACAGGTTACCTTAAGGCACACTATCCTTCAGAGTTTATTGCAGCCAACTTGAGTAAAAACTTGAACAATATGGACGAGATTACCAAGTTGATGGATGACTGTAAGAGAAAAAATATTAAAGTGTTGAGTCCAGATGTCAATGAAAGTATGGCCACGTTTTCGGTTAACAAAAAGGGGGACATCCGATTTGGTATGGCCGGAATCAAAGGGGTAGGAGCAGGTGCAATCAACAGTATTATAGAACAGAGAAACAGTGGTGGAGAGTTTAAAAACATATTTGATTTTATGGAGAGACTTCCATTGGGGACCGTCAATAGAAAAGTGCTGGAATGTCTGGTGTATTCAGGAGCATTTGACAGTTTTTCCGAACTTAAAAGGAGTCAGTATATGCTTCCGACAGCCAAGGATACTCTTTTTTTGGACGATCTTCTTACTTATTCTTATAAGTTTCAAAATGATACGATGACAAGTTCGAATAACCTCTTTGGAGGTGCCGCCGAAATGAATATCGTAAGACCTGAAATACCCGCTCTTCAGGAGTATAATGAATTGGAAGAATTGAAGAACGAGAAGGCACTTGTAGGAATGTACATAACTTCACACCCGTTAGATAGATTTCGGTTTGAAATGGACAATTTTACCACTACCAATTTAACGGATATTCAGCAGTTGGAGGATGATATCCTTAAAAATCGTTCTTTACAGAACAGAGAGTTTTATACTGCGGGAATTGTTACCAATATACAGCTGAGATACACTAAAAGTAATCAGCCATGGTGCACGTTTACACTCGAAGACTTTACGGGGAATCATGATTTTAGACTTTTCTCAAAAGATTATGAAAAATATATAGGATATATTTCGGAACATACTCCATTGCTGATTAAACTGTTTTCACAACCGAATCTATATAGCGATAAAACGGGAGACGGAGGCAGTGGCAGTCCTAAGTATTCGTTAAGAATTAGAAATATCATCTTACTTTCCAACACAAAAGAGGAATTTATTAAAAGTGTATATATATCGATTCCCTTGTCTCGAATAACTCCTGATTTCAGAAAGCAACTGGTTGCCGGATTAAAGAAGTTTAAAGGTAAAACACATCTCTTTGTTATTGTTCATTTTGATAATGAAGGAAAAGATGATTCCGTAGAGTTTGTATCTTCGACTTTCCTTGTTGACCCCGGCTCGGGACTGTTTGGATGGTTTGAGAATCTCGGCGTTAATTACGGCTTCAGTAAGAAAATAGTGATGTAGCTTGTTGGAGGATGTTGTCGACTATAGTTCGATCCTGACTTAGACGCGGTACTTTGTTTTGTCCTCCTACCTTGCCGCGATGACTCATCCATTTATAAAATGTGCCTTCGGGGACGGGGGAGACAGTGAGACGGTCCATTGTTAAAGTATGGGTTCTCTTGGCTTCATAGTCTGAATTGCAAGAGCAGATGGCGTTGTCCAGAGTGTCGGCAAAGGCATTAATATCTACCGGTTTTTTACTAAATTCAATAACCCATTGATGACTTCCTTTATGATTGTCAGACATAAAAATCGGGGCAACAGTGTAATCTGTCACTATTGCATGATGTTCAGCACAGGCTTTTGCAAGAGCTTCTTCTGCATTTCCAATCATCAGTTCCTCACCGAAGGCATTAATAAAGAGTTGTGTCCTGCCGGAAATGATGATTTTGTGTGGAAATGTTGAGGTAAACATGACAACATCTCCTATCGAATATCGCCATAATCCCGCTGAGGTAGAGATAATAACAGCATACGGCTCATATAGATTAATATCTCCGACAGTCAAAGCAGGGGTCGGTGTTTCAGACTGAAGCACATTATCGAGATCTTTGACAGGAACAAATTCAAAAAAGACACCGGTATCCAAAGTCAGCAACATTCCTGTGTCATCCTGTTCGTCTTGAAAAGCGAAATAACCTTCCGATGCATTGTAATTTTCAAAATATCTTACGGCTCCGAACGGAATAATTTCATCAAACTGCTTTATATACGGCTTAAAACTGATGCCTCCGTGCATAAAGAGCTCGACATTTGGCCAAACATCTGTAAGATACCGAGCATTGTTATATTCCAAAATGCGCTTCAACATTATAAGATTCCAGGATGGAACACCTGCAAAGTTGGTAACATTGGACTTGCTGCAAGAGAGACAGATTTGTTCTATTTTTTTATTAAAATCAAAAAGCATTGCTGTTTCGCGCTTCGGTACTCTTAACAACTCAACAATCGATGGTGTGTTTTTTAGAAGAATAGCGGAGAGGTCTCCGGTAAAAATCTTGCCGGTTGCGTCAGTTTCTACGCTTCCGCCGAGCGTAAGAGATTTGCCCGTAAAAATCTTTGAATTTGGGAAAAGACTCACGTAATTGGCAAGCATTCTTTTCATTCCACCATAGTGGCAATTAGCTAAATTGGTTGGAGAGACGGGAATAAATTTACTTTTATCGGAGCTGGTCCCGGAACTCTTTGCAAAATATTTTGTTTTTTCATGCCAAAGAATGTAATCCTCTCCATTTAAGAGTTTTTCGATATATGGATGGAAGTGATTATAATCTTTTATGGGAACTCTATGTTGGAAATCTTCTATGGTTTTAATTTCCGAAAATCGATAGTCGTGTCCAAACATTGTCTCTCTTCCTCCCGCAATTAATTGGCGAAAAGTCTCATATTGAACAGCACTCGGATCATGGCGGGAGATGTCCAATTGTTTTAGCATACCTGAAGCGTAGCTTAAAAAGAGAGTATTAATGACATTCATAGAATGCGAAGTTATATAAAAATTTCGTGTAATACCTTTAACGATTGTATTTTTAGATCAATGCCGAAATGATATGCGAGAAAATTGATCATCGACTGTGCAAAAGAAAGCCTTCGGGAGGATGATAATGGCAACAGTAAGGATTCTTCAAGGGATGTGGATAGTAATTTGTGCAACAGAAGAGAATCTTCAGCAGTGAAGAGGGACTGTTGAATGTTATGATATTTTCCCGAAGGAACGAATTGGGCGGAGACCATATCAAATAGTGGAGAATCCGGTGTATAGTTGTCATTTGGACGAAAGCCCATTTTGGAGCTGTAGTCTACAAGAAATCTCAGATGAAAGTTGGAAATTGAGCCAGTATAGTCATTCAAGAGGATAATAGTATCGGAAAGCCATACAAATAACGCCGAGTCTCCATCATCTACTTTTATGCTTCGATAGATAATCTCGCTAATGAATATGGCGATTGTGCGCTTGTACACATCAGAACGAATATCATTAAGATTATACAGTGGAGAATACTCCCTAAGATATAATAGAGAACTTTTCGGCGAAGATGCGGTCACCACATTCAATATGTTCAAATTGTGAAAATATGGTAAGACGGCATTGTTTTTGCTCTTCTTTATGCCACGCAAATAGAGACTTTGTCGCCCGGAGAGCGAATCTATAACGTGCACGATCGCTCCCGAATCTCCGTATTTTGTGAGATGGATAACGATTATTTGAGATTTTGTGACAAGTGGCATAACAGTTTTTTCATAGCCTTACCTCTGTGGGAAATCTTATTTTTTTCATCAAGAGAGAGCTCTGCCATTGTTTTGGACATACCTGAGGGGACAAAGACAGGATCGTAGCCAAATCCTTCCACTCCTTTTTTATCCATGGTGATGTGTCCCTCACAAATACCCTCAAAAGTGTAAAGAGTGCCATTCTCTATAAGCGAGACAACGCATCTGAACCTTGCGGTACGCTGTGGTGCCGGTACATTTTGAAGTTCTTTGAGCAGTTTTGTGATATTGTTGGCCGGATTTTTCGGTTCTCCTGCGTAGCGTGCAGAAAGCACTCCCGGAGCACCATTCAAGGCATCTACCTCCAACCCTGTGTCATCAGCGAAGCATGTTTTATGAAATTTATTCCAAATGAAATTAACCTTTTCAAGGGAGTTTTCATCAAGCGTGTTATGAGTTTCGGGAATATCTTCATCATAGCCAAGGTCTGCAGGGATAAGAAGGTGAAATGTGCTACCCAAGATTTCCTGAGCCTCTGTCTGTTTATGGCGGTTGCCTGTGGCAAAAACAATGTCTTTCATCTGTTAACAAATATGCTCAAAGGTATAAACAAAAAGAGAAAAAGAGTATTTTTGCACATTAAAAAGAAAAGAAATGATAAAGAGAAGTTTTTTGGTGTTTTTGGCGATCCTGAGTACCCTTTCTATGATGGGTCAGTCTGAGTCTTTCAATTTGGGGAAGAATCTGGAGATCCAGAATGCAATTATAAAGGAGATAGGCAAGTCCTACGTGGATACAATAGAATATGACAAAGTTATCCCTGTCGGAATTCAGGCGATGCTTCAAAGCCTCGATCCCTATACAACCTATATTCCTGAAGAGGATGAAGAAAATTTGGAACTTTTGACAACGGGTATCTATGGCGGAGTCGGTTCGTTGATCAAAAAGCCTAAGATTTCCGATCCCGTCTTGATTGTTGAGCCGTATTCAGGTTCTCCCGCGACAAAGGCGGGACTTGTGCCGGGAGATCAAATTATTTCCATTGATGGAGAGAGTGTTTTCGGACTTACTTCTGAGCAAAGCTCTGCTAAAATGAAGGGCCGGCCGGGGACACAAGTCTCTTTTCAAGTGATAAAAGGTCGTACCGGTGATACGGTGGATGTTGTAGTTACGAGAGAGAGAATTCATATTTCAGATATAGAGTATGCTGATATTATCAGGGATTCTGTTGGATATATTAAGCTGACGGGGTTTACGGACAAGATGAATGTAGAGCTTAAACAAAAGGTTCTGGATTTGAAAAGTCGTGGGATCAAGAGGTTGGTAATCGATCTTCGAGGCAACGGGGGTGGCATTATGGACGAGGCTATCAGTATTGTCTCCCTTTTTGTTCCCAAAGGGACATTGGTCGTTTACTCTAAAGGTCGTGAAGAGCGCATGAATCAGCAGTACTTTACGACAGAGAACCCTATAGATACGCTTATTCCGTTAATGGTAATGGTCAATAGCGGGAGTGCTTCTGCATCAGAGATTGTTGCCGGTTCTCTTCAAGATCTTGACAGAGCGGTCATAGCCGGTAAACAAACATTTGGCAAGGGCTTAATTCAATCTATTAAACCCCTGCCTTACAATGGAAAAATAAAGGTTACGACAGGCAAGTATTATACTCCGAGCGGCCGATGTGTACAGGCAATTGATTACAGCCATAGAAATGAGGACGGAAGTGTAGGATATGTGCCTGATTCATTGAGAAGGGCATTCAAGACCAAAGGGGGACGTACTGTCTATGATGGGGGAGGTATTACCCCGGATATTGATGTTGCAGCAAAAATTTACAGTCGTACGGCAGTCTCTTTAGTGTACTCTGATATATTGGGAGATTATGCCATTGAATATTTTAAAAAGCATGAGGCAGTCTCTTTGCCTGCAGAATTTCATGTAACTGATGCCGAATATGATGAGTTTGTCAAATATGCGGTTACTCGCGATTTTGATGCTCGCAGTGGCGCGGAGACAGTATTGGATCAACTTATAAAAGCTGCCGTACAGGACAATCTGTATGACGAATACAAAGTTGAGATAGAGGCACTTGCAAGTAAAATAAAGATGGATAAAGAGACAATTCTTAAAGTGCTTCGTGAAGAGATCAAGCCATTGCTTGAAGAAGAAATAATGATTAAATACTACTTTTCGGGAGCTGAGACTGTCATATCTTTGAGAAGCGACAGTCAGCTGTTCGATTCTATGGACAAATGGTAATCAGATCTTATTGAATATCACCTGTTTGGAAACTGCGGAAAGGTAAATGGTGCGGACCAGCAGGTGGACAAAATAAGCTGTGTACAGAGCCTGAATACCAAGAGTCTTTTCGAGAAGCAGGTAGCTTACAACAAATAGTGCAGCAGACCACAGCATACAGTTTCTAAGGGATTTGGCGGCTGTTGCACCTATGTAGATGCCATCCCAGGTAAAAGCAATGCAGCTGACCACGGGCATCAGCAGTAACCAGAACAAAAAAGGTCTCGAAGCCACAAGTACAGTCGTATCATCTGTCAGCAGACGAAACATTGGTTCACCGAGAAATGCGTAGATAACAGTTGAGACGATACTTATTGCAAAGCACCACAAAAACAAGTTCTTGACCACTTTTACGAGTGATGGCTTGTCCTTTTCTCCGACATATCGACCGGTAAGAGCCTCTCCTGCGTATGCAAAACCATCCACAAAATAAGAGTAGAGCAACAGCAGTTTCATCATCACGGAACTGACGGCCAACATAGTGTCTCCATATTTTGCAGCGATAGCAGTAAAGCCGATATAAATCACAAGCATACAGCAAGAGCGTATAAACAGATTACCGTTGATGGTAAAGAAGTGTTTCAGATATTTCCACTTGATACTTGCCCTGATGGATATCAGGTGTAGATATTTTTTGAAGTTAACAGTCATCAGGAGGATGGAGAGTATAAGCCCGGTATATTGAGCGACGACAGTCCCGACAGCAACTCCTCTTACACCCATCGGAGTGTAAACTGCGAATATATAACTTGCAACAATATTAACCACATTAACGCAAATATCGACAGTCATTGGCAGGACAGTATTTTGCATGCCGATAAACCAGCCCTTGAAGACCATAAGAGACAGCGTTGCAGGTGCGGCCCATACTCTAATGAAAAAGTATTGTCGCGCAAGATGTTCGACTGCCGGGGTACATTTTATTATAGAAAAAGCCACCTCGATGTACGCCCATTGTATTGCTAAAATAATAAGGGCAACACACAGAGCTGTCGCAATTCCTTGAGAAAACGTGTTAAGTGCACTATTGAAATCCCGTCTTCCATACGCTTGGGCAGTTATTCCACCTGTCCCTACTCGTAAAAATCCCATGTTCCAGTAGAGAAGATCAAACAACATGGAACCGATGGCTATGCCACCGATGCTTGAAGCATCTCCAAGGTGTCCGGCAATAGCAAGATCTACTATCCCGACAAGTGGAACAGTTATGTTTGCAAGAATGCTTGGCGCAGCAAGCTTAAGAATCTGTTTGTTGATTGAATGTGCTCCCATTAGCGGTACTTTGTCTCATCTTCAAGCATTCCAAGGTAGGAGGAATACCTCTCTATGGAAATTTTTCCATCTTCTACAGCCTGTTTAACGGCACAGCCGGGCTCATGAGTGTGCGTACATGGCTTAAATCGGCAATTATCCATAACTCTTAACATCTCAGGGAAATAGGTGCTTATCTCTTCAGAAGGAATATCTACGATACCGAATCCCCTAATGCCGGGAGTGTCAATTATAAAACCGCCACTGCAGAGTGGATGCATCTCATAGAAAGTGGTGGTATGCTTTCCCTGCAAGTGAGCTTGTGATATCTCACCGATCTTTGGAGTCAAGGAGGGGTCCAGAGCCTTGATTAAAGATGATTTGCCCACCCCGGAGACTCCTGAAAACAAAGAAATCGAATCTTTGCACAGTTCCCGCAACTGCCCTATATTTTCACCCGTAAGAGCCGATACCTCTATGATAGTGTATCCTGCTCCGCGGTAAATTCTCTCAAAATCGCTCATCTTGCGCTGATATTCGTCGTCATAAAGGTCCAATTTATTAATCAGGATGACGGTGTTGATCTTGTATGCTTCACAGGTAAGGAGAAACCTGTCCACAAAAGCAAGTTTGGTTTCAGGAAATTCGATGGTAACAATCAGGAAGACTCTGTCAATATTGGCTGCAATGATATGAGTTTGCCTGGAAAGATTAGTGGACTTGCGAATGATATAGTTGCGTCGTGCATGGATATTATCGATAGTGCCCATAGAGTCCGTATCAAGATCTATGGAATAATCTACAATATCTCCCACAGCCACAGGATTTGTTGCTGTAGATGTATTGAGTCTGATTTTTCCTCTTATTACGGCAGGAAACAGATCCCACTTTGGTAGTTCCGAGAGCAAGTAGTGGCTTCCCGTATGCTTTACTACCGTTGCAATTCCATGTCTTTCCATTGCTGCAAAGATAGTAATTTGTATAAAATCCGTTATCTTTGCAGGATAAATCAAAATATAGAAGGATGTACACTTTAGAAGAAATTGATCGGATAGTTGAGCGTAGTATTCTGAATATGAATATCATGGGGGAGCCTGCTTCGCTTTATGAACCGATAGAATATATGATTGGAATTGGCGGAAAGCGGATTAGACCGCGGTTGTGTTTAGCCACATATTCTCTTTTTGAAAATAATATCAGTACAGAGATTATTTACCCCGCTCTTTCACTTGAAATATTTCATGAGTTTACGCTGATTCACGATGATATTATGGATAATGCCGATACCAGACGCAACCAGATGACCGTTTACAAGAAGTGGGGCAATAATGTTGCTATTTTATCGGGCGATGTAATGTCTATTTTAGCATATCGTTACCTTGCCGCCTCTCCGGCCGGATCTCTTCCCGATGTTCTGAATCTTTTCTCTACTACGGCAGCTCAAGTATGTGAGGGACAGCAGTATGATATGGATTATGAGCAGTTGCCGTTCATTACCCGAGAAGACTATATCAAAATGATTGGGCTTAAAACGGGAGTACTTTTGGCCTGCTCCGCAAAAATGGGGGCATTGCTTGCAAAGGCTTCCTCTGAAATATGTGATGCTCTGTATGATTTTGGATATAAACTTGGAATAGCCTTTCAAATTACTGATGATTACCTGGATACTTTTGGCAATGAACAGGTTTTTGGAAAGAAGATAGGTGGAGACATAATTAATAACAAGAAGAGTTGGTTGCTGGTGGAGTGTTTACGACTTGCTGCGAATGGAAATAAGATGACATCTTTGGACAACATAATGGCAATGGGAGAGGATTGTCAGAAGGAGAAAATTGCCGCTATGCAGCAGCTTTATGTGGAATTAGGCGTAAAAGAGAGCGCAAAAGAGGCTATTTTGGAGTATCAAAAGAAAGCGATGGATGCTATCGAAAACGTCGGATTGAGTGTTGAACAGATACAACAGCTCAGGGAATTTTCGGAACAAATCATACACCGTGAAAAATAATTACTTGGAAATCATGGCACCGGCAGGCAATTTTGAGTGCCTGACAGCGGCCATTCAGGGTGGGGCCGATTCTGTTTATTTCGGAGTCGGGAAGCTGAATATGCGATCACACTCTGCCAATAATTTTGCTCCGGAGGATCTTCAAAAGGTGTGTCAAATTTGCAAAGATGATGGAGTAAAGTCTTATCTGACATTGAATATAATACTTTATGATGAAGATCTGGCGGCTATGAGAGAGGCTTTGCAAGCAGCAAAGTCGGCAGGAGTTTCCGCAATTATTGCTTCAGACATGGCGGCTATTGTATATGCCCGGACTTTAGGACTTGAAGTACATATATCTACCCAATTAAGTATTTCCAACACTGAAAGTTTGAGGTTTTACTCACAATTTGCGGATGTTGTTGTGCTTGCACGTGAGCTGAATCTTGTACAAGTCAGGGAGATTAAGCGTCTGATAGACGAAGAAAATATAACCGGCCCGTCCGGCAGACCTTTGGAGATAGAAATGTTTTGCCATGGAGCGTTGTGTATGGCTATTTCAGGCAAATGTTATCTCTCTTTGCATGAATATGGTGCTTCAGCCAATAGAGGAGCCTGTTATCAGTTGTGTCGAAGGGGATATGAAGTTACGGATCTCGAGACAGGTCGGTCACTTAACATAGACAATAAGTACATTATGTCGCCGAAAGATTTGTGTACCATAGAGTTTATGGATAAAATGATAGCAGCAGGGGTTAAAGTATTTAAGATAGAGGGGCGTGCACGTTCTTCGGAGTACGTTAAAACTGTCACCAGAGCATATCGGAATGCGGCTGATGCCGTTATTGCCGGGAACTATACATTGGGATATGCCGCTGAGTTAAAGAAAGGGTTGGAGACTGTATTTAATCGTGGCTTTTGGGATGGCTATTATCAAGGGGCAAGGCTTGGTGAATGGAGTGAAGTATATGGCAATAAGGCAACTAAAACTAAGATTTATGTAGGAAAGGTGACGAATTATTTCAGCAATATCGGCGTTGCCGAAGTATTGGTTGAATCAGGTTCGTTTACGATTGGAGACAATCTTTTGATTGTCGGTCCTTCAACGGGAGTAATCGAATATACAGTTCCTGAAATCAGGGTTAATCTGGAGCAGGTGCAGAATGCCGTAAAAGGAGATTTGTGTTCTATTCCGGTCGCGAATAAGTTGCGACGGAGTGATAAATTATATTTATTTCAGTGATGGAATGGTTTATTAATTTACTTACCGGTGATGGTGTTGCGCACTCTTTGCTAATATTGTCTTTTGTTGTAACTGCCGGAACGCTGTTGGGCAGGGTGAAAATTAAAGGTGTCTCCCTTGGCATCACGTGGATTTTGTTTGTGGGGATTCTTATCAGCGCTTTGGGAATTTCAGTTAATAACAGTATTCTTTCCTTTGTAAAAGAGTTTGGATTAATATTGTTTATCTACAATATAGGTCTTCAAGTGGGCCCGGGCTTCTTTTCATCCTTTAAAAAAGGAGGCGTCAAACTCAATCTGCTTGCGACGGGATTTGTACTTCTCGGGTGTATTATTACATATCTTATACATCTTTGTACAAATACCCCGCTTACGACAATGGTGGGTGTGATGTCCGGAGCTGTTACAAACACTCCCGGACTTGGTGCCGCTCAACAGACGCTGATGGAGACTACAGGTATGGAAGATCCTACAATCGCAATGGGATATGCGGTTGCATACCCTCTCGGTGTTCTTGGTATGATCTTAGCTTTTATGCTCATAAAAAGAGTACTTAAGCTAGATCTTGTAAAGGAAAGAGCTGCGGCAGAAGCAGCGGCGGTGCCAAAAGATGTTGCGGTACGTTTTGCAGTTGAAGCTGATAATCCTGTAATATTCGGAAAGAGAGTTGATGAAATAGACGCTATTGTCGGAAAGCCTTACGTTGTAGCAAGGATTTGCCATAGTGACGGTCAGATGGAAATAGCTTCTTCATCTTCAATTATTCAAAAAGATGATAAGTTGCTGATAGTCGCAGCTTCATCTATTGTTGATGCTATTGTTCCGTTCTTCGGAAACAAAGTTGATACGTCTGAGGATGCATGGGAAAATATAGATGTCATGCATGTGTCACGTAAGGTGTTGATTACAAAACGTGCGATAAATGGGAGGACTATCAAGGATTTGCATATACGTTCTTCTTATGGTATTAATGTTACAAGAATAATTAGAGCTGATGTGGATTTAGCTGCAAAGCCTGATTTGCCACTTCAAATAGGCGATAAGTTGTTGATGGTAGGTTCACCGGAAGCGATAGATAAGGTAGCGGAGATATTGGGTAACTCAACAGAACAGCTGAGAGAGCCAAATCTTATGCCTATATTTTTCGGTATAGTATTAGGGGTATTGCTCGGGTCGATTCCCATCATGTTTCCGGGAATTCCACAGCCGGTCAGGCTCGGTTTGGCCGGGGGTCCTCTGATTATCGCTATTCTTATCAGCAGGTTTGGTCCGAAATATCATATCGTCACATATACGACTGTCAGTGCAAATAAGATGATGAAAGAGATGGGAATAGCTCTATTCCTGGCTGCAGTGGGGCTTGGTGCCGGAAATGGATTTGTGGATACTGTGGCCTCCGGAGGATATAAGTGGATTATATATGGTTTTATGATCACTGTATTACCGACTATAATAATTGCTTTTATTGCCAGAAAGGGGTGTAAGCTCAATTACTATCAGATAGTCGGACTTATCAGCGGTAGCTCCACCAACCCGCCTGCACTTGCATATTCCAATTCTTTGGGAGGGAGTATTCCATCTGTTACTTATGCGACAGTCTATCCGCTTACAATGTTTTTGAGAATATTGCTGGCTCAGATTTTAATATTGATGGCTATTTAAAACAGGCCGATGCCGTATGAAAAAGCGAGAGTTTCCAAATACTTACGTTATCATATTTGCAATCATCATTATTTGTGCGATTGCAACCTGGTTTACAAAGGGGGCTCAACCTCAGACGTGGCAAGTCTTTTCGGCAATCTATACGGGATTTGGGCGTCAAGCCGGAATTATAGCCTTTATTCTGATAATAGGAGGAGCTTTTTGGATTGTTAACAGTACAAAAGCCATTGATGCAGGCATCTTCTCTTTTTTGAAAATAACGTGCAAACTGGAAAAAATATCATTTTTGCGCAGAATAGGTGTGAACAATATCATAATGATAGCCATAATGCTCTTGTTTAGCTTGTTTGGGGCGATATTCGGGATGAGTGAGGAGACGATTCCATTTGTTGTCATATTAGTTCCTTTGGCAATATCAATGGGGTATGACTCAATTGTTGGAGTCTGTTTGGTGTATGTGGCGGCACATGTCGGGTTTGCAGGTGCAATATTAAATCCGTTTACAATAGGAATAGCTCAGACTATAGCCGAGATACCGATGTTTTCGGGGATAGAATACCGGTTTATCTGCTGGGTTGTACTTACAATTATACTGATAGCGTTTGTGCTGATCTATGCTGCAAGGATAAAAAGGAATCCGAGCAAGAGTATCATGTATGATGCGGACAGCTATTGGAGAGATAAAGTTGAAGCTTCATCTGCAGGAGTCAAGTATTATCACAACAAATCATCTTGGATATCATTTATACTTGTCTCTGTTGCAATTGTTTGTTTTACCATATTTTACAGTAAGGTTTGCAGTATTAAGGTAGGAACGGGAGTGTATCATACACCATGGCTTTTGCCGGTAGTAGGTGCCCTTTTCATCATTTCAAGTCTTTTCGCACTGCGCAAATCAGTTCATTTTTACATCCTCAACCTGTTGATGTTTACAATAGTATATCTGGTAGTAGGGGTGCTTGGCTTTAATTGGTACATTACAGAAATATCGGCACTTTTCGTGGCGTTGGCACTGTCAAGCGGTATAGCGAGTGGCCTATCGGCTAATTCGGTAGTCAAAGAATTCCTCTCCGGAGCAAAAGATATTCTTTCAGCTGCACTCGTGGTGGGGTTGGCTGCCGGCATAATCATTATTTTGGAAGAGGGAAAGGTGATTGATCCGATGATGCGTAGCTTAGTGGCTTTGGTTGATGGAACATCTAAAGTGGCATCAATAGGTCTGATGTATGGAGTACAGACTTTAATCAACCTTGTGATTCCGTCTGCTTCGGCAAAGGCGGCCATCACAATGCCGATTATGGCCCCTTTTTCTGACATGATAGGTGTTTCGAGGCAGGCAACGGTGTTGGCTTTTCAGTTCGGAGACGGATTTACCAACATGATAACACCCACTTCCGGAGTATTGATTGCCGCGCTTGGAATGGCAAAGATACCTTATGCAAAGTGGGTTAAATTTATTTGGAAATTTATCTTGATACTTATTATTGTGGGCTTTTGCCTCCTGATTCCGACGGTTTTCTTTAAATTGCCGGGTTTTTAGCTGATTTAGCTGAGAAGATTAATAATTATTACTAATTTCGCACCCTGTTATTTCAAATATTAACTAAAATATATACAATTATGATAATTTCTGAAAAAGCAAAAGTGTTCATAGAGCAGGAAGATAATTTCGGTGCTCATAACTATCATCCATTACCGGTAGTACTTTCAAAGGGTAAAGGCGCTTTTGTATGGGATGTTGACGGTAAGAGGTATTTTGACTTTTTGTCAGCATATTCTGCCGTAAATCAAGGACATTGCCATCCAAAAATAGTTAAGGCCCTTTGTGACCAGGCTCAGACACTTTGCCTTACTTCAAGAGCTTTTTACAATGATTGTCTCGGTCCATACGAAGAGTTTGCAACAAAATATTTTGGTTACGACAAACTTTTACCTATGAATTCCGGAGCTGAAGCAGTGGAAACTGCCTTGAAACTTGGCCGTCGCTGGGGATATATCAAGAAAGGAATTCCCGAAGATCAGGCAATTATCATAGTTTGCGAAGGTAATTTCCATGGCCGGACCATATCAATTGTGTCAATGTCTTCCGATCCTGACTCTTACTCTCAATACGGTCCTTTTACTCCGGGTTTTGTTAAGATACCTTACAATGATTCCGATGCATTGGAGAGAGTTTTGGATAAATGTGGCGACAGGACAGCTGCATTTATTGTTGAGCCGATTCAGGGTGAAGCAGGTGTCTTTGTTCCGGATAAAGGGTATCTTACAAAATGCTATAATGCTTGCAAGAAGCACAATGTTCTTTTCATAGCTGATGAAGTTCAGACAGGCATAGCCCGTACGGGACGTCTTTTGTGCTGTGATCACGAAAATATTCATCCCGACATCTTGATTTTGGGTAAGGCTATTTCAGGAGGTGTGCTTCCTATTTCAGCCGTACTTGCAAATAACGAGATCATGCTTACGATCAAGCCGGGAGAGCACGGTTCAACATTCGGAGGTTTCCCTCTTGCTGCCAAAGTAGCTGTTGCCGCATTGGAAGTTGTTCAGGAGGAACATCTTACAGAGAAGGCCGAATATCTCGGAAAGATATTCAGAGAGGAACTTACAAATTTCCACTCTCCGTTCATCAAACAAGTAAGAGGAATGGGCTTGCTTAATGCAATTGTAACCACTCCTATTGAAGGCAAAGAAGCCTGGGATATTTGTCTTAAGATGGCTGAATATGGATTGATTGCCAAGCCGACTCACAAGCATATTATCCGGTTCGCTCCCCCATTGGTGATTACCGAAACTGAGCTCAGAGAAGCGATTGAGATTATAAAGAGAGCATTTAAAGAACTGGAATAACATCTTAACACAGAGATGAGTAATAATCAATTTGCTCAGACAGCAGGCGAAGTGCTTATGATTCGCCCGTGTGGTTTTTGTTTCAACACCCAGACCGCAGCCAATAATGCCTTTCAAGTGGAGGGTTTTTCACAACAGGCGCAGGATCATGCGCTGCAGGAGTTTGACGCGTACGTAGAGTTGTTGCAATCTGCAGGAGTAAAGGTTAATGTGGTTGAGGATACTCCTCGGCCACATACTCCCGACTCCATATTCCCAAATAACTGGTTTTCCACACATTCTGACGGCACTTTAGTGCTTTATCCGATGTTTGCGCAAAATCGCAGAGAGGAACGCAAACAGACGGTAATTGATTTTTTGATTGAAAAATATGATATTACTTCTATCTGTGATCTTACTCCTTACGAGAAGAAAAACCTGTTTTTGGAAGGGACCGGAAGTATGGTGATTGATCGCGAGCACGGAGTGGTTTTCGCCTGTCGTTCGCCGAGGACAAACGAAACGGTGTTGAAGGAATTCAGTAAATATTTTGGATGGGATTATATCCTTTTCGAGGCAAATGATATGCAGGGAGGAGCAATCTATCATACTAACGTTATGATGAGCGTGGGCAGTAAATTTGCTATTCTCTGTACTGAATCAATTACTGACAAGAAAGAGAGAACAAATGTTGTTGAGACTTTGAAAGGATTTGGAAAGGATATTATTGAGATATCTTTCGACCAGATGAATCATTTTGCAGGCAATATGTTGGAGTTGCACGCCTCACGACCTGTACTTGTTATGTCGGACACAGCAAAAAATGCCATGCAATTAAACCAAATGGATATTTTGCAGTCTTATTATGGTGTTGTTGCACCGAAGTTAGACTATATCGAAAAAAATGGGGGAGGGTCTGCCAGGTGCATGATGGCTGAAATCTTTTTTTAATAACTTAACTTAATGAAATACAGGTTCTTTTTATTGATTATCCTGTTATTGAGTATCACACAAGGACTCTATGCGCAGGAGGGGGTGGATTATAAACTGTTTATGGAGAAGGCCGGAGATGTCTCTGCTCTTTATAGAGGTAAAGGTGCAATGAGGTATGCCTTCCTTCACAACGGCACTTATTTCTGGGATAGTCCTGAGTTTAAAATCGGCAATATAGAGTACAATGGCAAAATGTACTATGATATTCTCATAAATATCGATGCTTACAGGCAAGATTTGCTCATCAAGACTGTGAACGGCATATCACAAGTGTCTCTCAATGAAGCATACGTTGACCAATTTAATATGGAAGAAAAGCAATTTGTCAATTTGAGAAAGCGTGGGTTTGCTGTGCCGATGGGCTATTATCAAGAGATATACAACGGAGAAGTTGCAGTATATAAGCAAGTAGTGAAGAAATATTCGGATAATGTTAAAACCGGCAGTTCTACGACCTATATAAAAGATGGTAAATATGCCGTATTAAGGGAATTTGATGCAACAATGACCTATTACCTACTCAAAGACGGCCGGCTCACACTTCTTAAGGGTAAAAATTCTTTGTTAAGGAATTTCGATAAGGAGACGAGAAAGCGGGCAAAGCGGTATGCCAGAAGGAATGATTTGGATATTGAGACAAATTTCGACGTGTATTGTAAAAAAGTGTTGAATTATATTGAATCGGGCAATGAGAAATAAATCTATTCTATTAGCTACTCTACTATTGCTGTTTGGTTGCGGGATAATTTCGGCGCAGCCGCAGGAACAGATTTATATCAGACAGGTGGAGGCTGACTCGCTGATTTCATTTCTGAGAAAGAACATATATCAGAAAGTGTATTACGTGAAAGATACGGCGGATAAAACCAATTACAGCGTAAGAGCATCTAAGGAAGAGTTCCTGACTGAGGCGTTTAGAGAGCTGAAGGTCAATGGGTATTCTGTAACGCAATATGATGGAGCGTGGTATGTGCTTAAAAATACCGGATTTGCGACAGAACTTCCGAAAGGATATTTTGATGAGGGAAAATCTTTGTCTCAAGACGAGGGTTTTCTCAACTATCTTAATACTCAAAATACCTTGGCCACATTTCGTAATAAAATTTACGAAATTGGAGAGAAGGGCAGCGGAAAGAGCGGGAAGGTTCATGTGAGAGGTTATGTAAGAGATGTGACAACAGGAGAACCGATTGTAGGAGTGTCTGTTTATGACTCTCAAGGCAAATCATACGCTCAGACCGATGAGTATGGATTCTATAATATTTTACTCTCGGTAGGAGAGCATGAACTCGGATTCAGCGGCTATTCACTTGAAGACACGAAGCTCAATCTGATAGTCTATGATGATGGAGGACTTGACGTGGTGATGAAAGAGAAGGTATATGCTTTGACAGGGGCAGTGATCTCTTCGGAAAGCACCGCTAATCACAGAAGCAATAAGATTGGAATTGAAAAAGTCAGGGTCGATAGAATTAAACACATTCCCACCGTATTCGGAGAAGCGGATGTGTTAAAGGCGGTACTTACTTTACCCGGTGTTAAATCGGTAGGTGAGGCTTCAAGCGGTTTCAATGTCCGTGGAGGGTCAACCGACCAGAATTTGATTCTCTTCAATGATGGAACCGTCTATAACCCGAGCCACATGTTCGGTTTGTTTTCCGCATTCAATGCGGACGTAATAAATGATATAGAACTGTATAAAAGCTCCATACCGACAGAATATGGTGGGCGTATCTCTTCAGTGCTTGAGGTTAAGGGACGAGAGGGGAACAGCAAAAAGATCAAAGGTTCGCTCGGCCTTGGGCTGCTGACAAGCCGCTTTCATTTAGAAGGGCCTATTGTTAAGGATAAGACAACATTTATCATTGGAGGCAGGACCACTTATTCGGACTGGATATTGAATCTCCTACCGGAAAGCAGTGGATATGCCAATGGAACGGCCTCATTTTATGATATTAATGCAAGTGTAAGCCATAAAGTAAATGAGAGCAATACTATTCAGGTGTATGGTTATTATTCTCATGATGGCTTCAAATTCAGCAATGATACTACTTTCAGATATCAGAATATCAATGCTTCCGTCAAATGGAGAAGTCTGTTTAACGAAAAGAACAGTATGACGGTATCCGCCGGATATGATCAGTACGGATATAGCATCGAAGACACCTTTAATGCGGCAGCTTCCTACTCTTTGGCGACATTGATAAGACAGGGATTTTTGAAGGTGAACTTCAAGTCCATCATGAGTGAAAGACATACTTTGACTTACGGATTGAATTCGTTGTACTATAATTTGAAGCCGGGTATGTATCACCCGTTGGGAGCAGAGTCTCTGATACTGTCAAAGGATCTGGATACTGAAGAGGCAATAGAATCAGCACTCTTTGTGAGTGACACATGGCAGATTACCGACAAACTTTCTTTGGATGGGGGTATCAGATATTCTCTCTATACTGCACTTAATCCATTCAAGTATTACGGAGGCCCTGAAATAAGAGTATCCGGAAAATATTCATTTACTGATAAAATCTCCATCAAGGCAGGATTTAACAGTATGAGGCAGTATATACACATGATATCCAATACTACGACAATCTCTCCAACAGATACATGGAAACTTTCCGGTAAGGATGTTAAACCTCAGGATGGATGGCAGGCGGCTACAGGGTTTTATTGGACGTTTGCCGAAAATAAAATAGACATGTCTGTGGAGGGGTACTACAAGAAGACAA
Organism: Bacteroidales bacterium; assembly: GCA_028691975.1. Classification (GTDB taxonomy): domain Bacteria; phylum Bacteroidota; class Bacteroidia; order Bacteroidales; family UBA932; genus Cacconaster. The sequence continues at coordinate 51,562 of JAQUYF010000004.1, forward strand.
ATAACTACCTCGATTATAAAAGTGGAGCTATCCTTTCTATGAATGAAAACCTTGCCGACGATTTGGTTCAGGTAGAAGGAAAAGCATACGGAGTCGAATTGATGCTTAAGAAGCCGTTAGGCAAGCTTAACGGTTGGGTTTCATACAGCTATTCAAGGACATTGCTTCGCGAAATGGAGGATAGAGGATCGGCTACTATTAATGAAGGCAAATGGTATCCGGCTTCTCATGACAAGCCGCATGATATAAAAGTTGTTGCAAATTATAAGTTCACCCACAGATACAGTATTTCGGCCAATTTGGACTATTCGACGGGAAGACCGGTCACTATTCCGGTAAGCAAGTATTACTACGCAGGAGGATACAGATTGTACTATTCCAACAGGAATGCATACAGAATTCCGGATTATTTTAGACTTGACCTTGCCGTAAATATTGAGCCTGGACACTATCTGAAGCAGCTAACGCACTTGTCTGTGACGTTTGGCGTGTATAATGTGACAGGCAGAAAAAACGCATATTCAATATATTACACTACGGATGAAGGGAAGAGCGTTCACGGTAATATGCTCTCTGTCTTCGCCACACAGATTCCTTACATCAATCTTAATCTTAAATTCTAATGAACAGAAAGTTAATTATATTCGGTTTACTGATATTCTTGTTCTTGGCAGATAGTTGTATTTATCCGTTTGAACCGGAAGGAATTGATCAGACATCAGGCATTCTTGTGATCGAAGGAGATATTATCGCAGGAGGTGAATCTCAGTTTAAAGTATCTGTTTCTCAAGAACTTGATGATAAAAAAGCCCCGAAGACAGTCTATTATCAATTAATAATTGAAAATGACGAGGGAGATGAGTTAACAGCAGAGCCTTCGCGTACCGGAGTAACTCTTCTTGATACAAAAAGTGTTGAGATAGGCAAGAAATACAGGGTGCATGTAAAAACCCTTGACAGTAAAGGTGTGACAAAGGAGCAGTATTATTCCGAGTGGTTGGAAGTTAAGCAGGCTCCTGCCATTGACAGCATCTCTTTTTTCCCTGACGAAGAGCGAGAGGCTATGTACTTTTATATAAGTACACACGGGGATGATACTCAAACATATTACAAATGGGACTATAAAGAAGATTGGGAGTATCATTCTGCTTTTGTTTCCGAGTTGGAGTACAATCAGTTGACCAATACCGTCTCCAGTATTTTGGGAATACGTAATAGATATTATTGCTGGAATAATGCTGAGTCATCGCAAATTTTAATTGGTAATACATCGGATGCAAGTGAAAACCGGCTTATAAAACACGAACTTTATTCTATATCCAAATATTCCCTGAAAATATCTTATATTTATTCTGTTGAACTGACACAAAAGGCAATTACTGCGGAGGCTTACAATTATTGGCAGACACTTTCAAAGAATTCCGATGATGCAGGCGGTCTGTTTTCTCCCCAGCCAAGCGAGTTGAGAGGTAATTATTATAATCCGAAAGACAGTTTGGAAGTTGTGCTTGGATATGTGAGTGCTACTACGATTGCAAAACAGCGAATGTATGTTAGAAATGCAGATATTTTATTCTGGAAAAATCTGGAACAATGCGCCATGGCAATTGTGATTCCACGAGATGAGTGGTATAATTATTACAAGAGCGGCTATGATGTGCTTTTTGAAGAAGAACTCGATGGAGCAACTAATATCTATTGGGCGGAAACACGCTGTGTAGATTGTCGTTCTTTAGGTGGAACCAAAACGAAACCTTCATTTTGGCCGAACAATCATGATTAAAGAGGAGGATTACAAGATGAAAAAAATATTTACAATTATCACGCTTTTACTTGCATTTTTTTCTGTTTCTGCGCAGCAGCGGGTTGCGGAGAGAACGTATATATCAACCGATAAGGAAAACTACGTAGCAGGAGAGGCTCTATGGTGTTCGGCTTATTGCCTTGACATTACTGCGGACAATGAGGACAATGTGTTTTCCAATATGAGCAGCATAGTCTATTTGGAACTGCATTCGGCAGCAGGGATTGCTCAGACAGGCAAGATCGCCCTTATCAATGGTCGAGGTGCCGGTAAAATCATCCTTGCTCCCAATCTCCCTACCGGAAACTACAAGTTGATTGCATATACGGCACAAAATAAAAATGAAGTTGGGTATGGGTACGATGTGCCATGGGCGAAGACTGTTTCTATTTTCAACACCTTGACAAAAGATAGGGTTTCAGATGGAGTAAAGGTCGTTGAGGATGATGAATATGCCCGTCTTTCCGCGGTGGAGGAAAAGGCAGAAACGACTCAAAAGGTATATGCCGTTCTGCCGGGGAATATCCGTTTTTCAAGATCTTCGTCTATTCCGATAAGATTGGAAAACAGTACGAAAGATGCGGTTTCGCTAAGTGTGTCGATTTATCATGATGACGGGATTCTTTCTACCGAAGCACCGGTGATAACTGACTTTGTACATGATATTAATGCTGTGGGAAAAGGAATAATCCGATTTGAAAACAATGTGCTTCCGGAGTATGAAGGAGAGATTATTCAGGGAAAGATATCAGGTCCGGATGCTGCAAGAATATCCGAATTTAATGATAAATATGCTTTTCTTTCCGTTCCGAACGAGCAGTCGGATGTTTATTCGTCAACTATTGCCGATGACGGAAAGATGACATTCTTTACCAACAATATTTATGGAGATAAAGAGATTGTATGTGAAATTGACGGAATAGATTCAGCTTACAGATGTCATATTGAGATTGAGACGCCATTTGTTAATGCTAATGTCGGCGATATACCGACTCTTATGCTTTGCAGAGATTTGGGAGACAAACTTACACAACGAGGCATTGCAATGCAGATAGAGAGGCGTTTTGCAGCAGACACCCTATATGAATACCTTCCTGTTCGAGAGAATCCTCTTCTTCAGGAGTCGGACAGAATAAGATATATTTTGGATGACTACACGAGATTTCCACTTATGGAAGAGGTGTTGATTGAGTTTGTGGAGCAAGTAAGGGCTCGGAAAAAAGAAGACGGTAAACGTGATATTCAGGTTAGAATGGAAGACGCATTCAGAGAGTTCTATTTTGCAAGAAAGACATCTCTGATGATGCTTGACGGCATTCCGATCTTTGATCATGAGAAGATTTACAGATATGATCCGCTATTGGTGGAGACCTTGGATATTTACCCTTACAGATATTTTGTAGGGAAAAGGCAGTTTGACGGCATAGTCAATTTTACAACATACAAACATAATTTACCATCCATGACTTTCGGAGAAAATGTCCGTATCATCAATTTCCAGGGGGCTGCTTTTCCGCTCGCATATACTTGTGAGTCAATACTTGGAAGTACAGAATACCCTGATTACAGAGAGACTGTCTACTGGCATCCGATAGTCAATATCCAAGGGGGACAATCTGTGGAACTTAACTGTATTACGCCCGCCTATAGTGGTAGTTTTGTAGTCGTTATTGAGGGTCTGACCTCAAAAGGCGAAGCAATCTATGAAAGAAGTTCTTTTAAAGTTGATTAGATAATCAATTTTGTTTAAAACTTGTTTGTAAATAGGAATAATTGTCTTATCTTTGCATCCCGCAAAATGCGGAAATAAATACATAAATAAAAGATTAACAACTATTTATGCCAACAATTCAACAATTAGTTCGCAAAGGACGCGAGGTTATCGTAGAGAAAAGTAAATCTCGCGCATTGGATGCTTGTCCTCAAAGGCGTGGTGTATGTGTACGTGTTTACACAACAACACCTAAAAAGCCTAACTCAGCTATGCGTAAAGTAGCTCGTGTTAGACTTACCAACCAAAAAGAGGTCAATGCATACATCCCCGGAGAAGGACACAACTTGCAGGAGCACTCAATCGTATTGGTGCGCGGCGGTCGTGTTAAGGACCTACCGGGTGTACGTTATCACATCCTTAGAGGTGCATTGGATACTGCAGGCGTAGAGGGAAGGACTCAAAGTCGTTCTCTATACGGAGCAAAGAGACCAAAAGCTCCTAAGAAGTAATTTTATTATTAACAACACTTTTTAAATTAAAAGAAAATGAGAAAAACGAAGCCTAAAAAGAGGATTCTACTTCCTGATCCAAAATTTCACGATGTTCAAGTAACTCGTTTCGTGAATAATCTTATGTTGCAGGGGAAGAAGAGTATCGCTTATTCTATTTTTTACGATGCGATCGATATGATCGGCGAGAAGATGAAAGATTCTGACAAGGCTCCTCTCGAGATTTGGAAAAAAGCTTTGGAAAACATCACTCCGCAGGTTGAGGTAAAAAGCCGCAGAGTTGGTGGTGCGAACTTCCAGGTTCCTACAGAGGTGCGTCCGGAAAGGAAAGTCTCCATCAGTATGAAGAATATGGTTCTCTACGCCCGTAAACGTTCCGGCCACTCTATGGCAGAAAAGTTGGCTGCTGAAATAATGGCTGCATATAACAGTGAAGGTGCAGCATTTAAGAGAAAAGAAGATATGCATAAAATGGCTGAAGCCAATAAGGCTTTTGCCCATTTCCGTTTCTAATAAAAATACATGGCAAGAGATCTTAATTATACAAGAAATATTGGTATCATGGCTCACATTGATGCCGGTAAGACCACAACCTCAGAGCGTATTCTCTACTATACTGGTAAGACACACCAGATAGGAGAGGTGCATGACGGGGCTGCTACCATGGACTGGATGGTTCAGGAGCAGGAAAGGGGTATTACCATTACATCTGCCGCTACAACGGCATTTTGGCACTACAATAATGAGCAATACCAAATTAATTTGATTGACACCCCGGGTCACGTTGATTTTACCGTTGAGGTAGAGCGTTCGTTGCGTGTGCTTGATGGAACAATCGCTACTTTTTGTGCGGTTGGGCGTGTTCAGCCTCAATCTGAGACTGTTTGGCGTCAGGCCGACAAGTATCATGTCCCAAAGATTGCATACGTTAACAAAATGGACCGTACCGGAGCCGATTTTCTTGCTGTGGTAGAGGAAATAAACGAAAAGTTGGGAGCACGCTCGGTGCCAATCTGCCTCCCGATAGGAGCAGAAGATAATTTTCAGGGAATTATAGATCTTATCTCAAAGAAGGCCTTATATTACCACGATGGTAAAGATTTGGTTAATTATGATATAAGAGAGATTCCGGCCGATATGGCAGCAGAAGTTGAGGAGTGGAGAGGAAAGCTTATCGAGTCAGTTGCAGAGTATAACGATGTGATTCTTGAGAAGTTTTTTGACAATCCGGATTCAATTTCCGAAGAGGAGATAATTGATGCTTTGAGAAAAGCAACAGTTGACATGGCGGTAGTCCCTACATGCTGTGGCTCATCTTTCAAGAATAAAGGTGTTCAGTTTTTGTTGGATGCTGTGGTAAGGTACCTGCCATCTCCGCTTGATAAGGGGAGTGTTACAGGTAAAGATCCGCGCGACGACAAAGATCTTGTTCGCCGTCCTACTCCGGAAGATCCATTCTGCGCTTTGGTATTCAAGATTGCCACTGATCCCCATGTTGGTCGTTTAGCCTTTATTAGAGTCTATTCAGGTAGATTAGATTCGGGTTCGTATGTTTTAAATACGCGCTCAGGTAAGAAAGAACGTGTCGCAAGACTGTATCAAATGCACTCTAACAAGCAAAATCCTATTGAATTTGTTGAAGCGGGTGATATTTGCGCTGCGGTCGGTTTTAAAGAATTGCGCACGGGAGATACTATATGTAGAGAAGATAAGCCGATTGTGCTTGAGTCTATGACATTCCCTGATCCGGTTATCGGATTGGCTGTCGAGCCCAAGACACAAAAGGATCTTGATAAACTCGGTATTGCTCTCGGCAAATTGTCTGAAGAGGATCCTACATTTACAGTTCAGACCAACACTGAAACAGGTCAAACGATCATCAGTGGAATGGGAGAACTTCACTTGGACATCATTGTTGACCGTCTTCGCCGTGAATTTGGCGTTGAGATTAACCAGGGTGCACCGCAAGTCAACTATAAGGAGGCTATCACTACCAAATGTCAGCATAGAGAATTATTCAAAAAGCAGTCTGGCGGTAGGGGTAAGTTTGCCGATATCATCGTTGAAATTGGTCCTGCAGACGCAGGAGTTTCAGGACTTCAGTTTGTCGATGAGGTTAAGGGCGGTAATATTCCTCGTGAGTTTATCCCTGCGGTAGAGAAAGGATTTAAGTCTGCAATGGCAAATGGTGTTTTAGCAGGTTATGAGTTGACCGCTATGAAGGTTAGACTTCTTGACGGTTCATTCCATCCTGTTGACTCAGATGCTCTTTCATTTGAAATTTGCGCCCGTCAGGCATTCCGAAAGGCTGTGCCTAAGTGCGGACCTGTTTTAATGGAGCCTATTATGTCTCTGGAGGTTGTTACTCCTGAAGATTATATGGGAGATGTGGTCGGAGATCTTAATCGCCGTAGAGGACAGATTGTCGATATGGATTCTAAAGGCAATGCAAGAATCGTCAAAGCAAAAGTTCCGCTTGCAGAGCAGTTTGGTTATGTCACCGTTTTGAGAACGATCTCTTCCGGTCGTGCGACAAGTACGATGGAATTCTCTCATTATGCAGAGGTTCCGACTAATATCGCCAAAGAGGTTGTTGAAAAGCAAGGTGGCAACCGCAAGCATTTTGACGAGGATGATGAATAATTATAAAATTTACAATAATGAGTCAAAAAATCAGAATTAAATTAAAATCTTACGATCATGCATTGGTTGACAAGTCAGCTGATAAGATTGTAAAGACAGTAAAAGCTACGGGTGCTGTAGTCAGTGGTCCTATTCCGCTTCCGACAGACAAGAAGATTTTTACTGTTAACCGCTCAACTTTCGTCAATAAGAAAGCCCGTGAGCAGTTTGAGCTTAATTCTTTCCGCCGTTTACTGGATATTTACAGTTCTACTCCTAAGACAGTAGATGCTCTTATGAAGTTGGAACTTCCCAGCGGTGTAGAGGTTGAGATTAAAGTTTGATAATTGCGGGTAGGCAAATATTGTCTATCTTTGCACATTGGTTTATACGCCGGATAGGCGTGGAAAAATTATCTTTGCACTTTGTACATCATAGATAGTTTCAGGTCTCGTAGCTCAGTTGGTTAGCAGCACCTGACTCATAATCAGGGGGTCACTGGTTCAAGCCCAGTCGGGACCACACTTAAAATCAAGCACTTACATAGTTTTGTAGGTGCTTTCTTTTTTAAATGGGAACACATTGTGAAAACAGAATTGCGACATATAACCTATTATTTCCGCAAAAGTGGCGTGCAGGTTTTCTTTCCCCTCTAATATTTCCAAAAATCACCAAATAGTACCTACAGGTCTATCAGTCAGGATAAGACAGTTTGATAGCCCTTTTATGCAAAAATAATAGTTTAAAGAAGCAATAATATAGATTTAGGAATATCTCCAAGTTCATTTCTAAGAGTCTTTATCATTTTTGATTTTCTCTTTTTTATAGTACTTTCTGAGATGCCAAGTTGTTGAGCAATTTGAGCAGTCTTTAGTCCTTGCTCAAAACTCATTTCAAATATTTGTCGATATTTTTCCGGCAGTTTGTCAATAGCAACGAACAGTTTACGCAAAGTCTCCTGTTCAATGATGCTATTGGTAATGTCTTGCTGCGTAAGTTCGATTTGACGCAAGTAGTTGTTTTTAGAGCCTGATTTACGAATATAACTTATGGCGCGGTTGCGAATAGATGTGTAGAGGTAAGATTTTAGTGAAGCCTCATCTGAAATCCGATCCTTTGCAAGGTATGTTTTATAAATTGACTCTTGAACACAGTCTTCTGCAAGATATGACTGTGATTCTCCGAGCAATCTAATGGCGTAAGAGACCAAAGCAGGATAGTACTCACGATACAAGCAAGCCATTCGGCCATTTTGAAAATCATTGTATAAAGTAAACGTCCCCATCTATAGCAAAGGTAGAAGCAGTTTTGATTAAAACAAACAAATTGAATGAAAATAAGGCTTATTTGTGTTATACTTTTGGGGTAGAGTTGCGTTTTATTTATAATTGAAAATTGAAACACATGAATCTCAACATTATTTCGGAACTTATTGCCAAGTCTGTGGCGGGTACAATTAGTGATTTGGAGCAAATCAGTCTTGATAATTGGAGAAAAGAAGATGCGTCCAATCAAGAATTGTATGAAAGACTTTCTGATATAAACTATCTTCAGAACGAGTATCGCAAATGGAATTCAATCGATCCAAAGCAGCCTATGAAGAATATGCAGCGAAGGATTGCCGGCAAAAAGAAAAATAGACGCATTCTTCTTCACTCTTGTGCTGCTGCAGTTGTTGTTTTGCTGTTAGGAAGTCTATTGACACTACTATACAGGAGTGAGCAGCGATATGACAAATTGAACTCAATATATCAGACTGAAAAATATATGACGGCTATACATCCGGGGCAGACAAAAGCGAAGTTGACTACCGATGACGGGAAAATAATTGTTTTGGATTCTAATAAGACAAACAACGAAAAGGTATTAAACTCTATTCGGAAAGGCGAAGAACAACAGGTAAGGCGCCAAAGGGAAATCAAAGATAGAATAGCAATCAACAATCTTGAAATACCCCGTGGAGGAGAATTCCACATAACGCTGGAAGATGGGACTCAGGTCTGGCTTAACGCGGAGTCTTCGCTCAAATACCCAGAACATTTTGACAGGAAATATCGTCAAGTGGAGGTTTCCGGAGAGGCATTTTTCAAAGTATCAAAGGAAGAGGAAAGACCTTTTAATGTCAAAATTGACGGACAAGTAATTTGTGTTCACGGAACTGAATTTAATGTTATGTCCTATGGCGAGGATAGATATGTCTATACGACTTTAGTGTCCGGAAGTATTTCTATTCAACCGGATAGTGCCACAGGATCTGAGTTGATACTTTCTCCCGGTCATCAGGCCGTATTTGCCAAATCCGACTGTTCGACAGTTGTAAAGCAAGTTAAAACAGAAGTCGTAACAAGTTGGAGAAACGGAATGTTTGTGTTTGAAGATCAGACTCTTGATCAGATAATGAGACAGTTGAGCCGATGGTATGATTTCTCATACGAATTTTCCAACAAAGAAGTTGCCTCGACTGTCTTTATGGGGAAAGTGCCAAGATATGCAACATTTGGAGATGTTTTAGAAATTCTTGAAAAGAGTGGAAATCTGACATTTGAAGCAAAACAAAATAGAATAATTATATCTCATAAATAACTTATTAATCTTAACGATATGCCAATGAAAAACAAACAATTTTTTAAAGGTTTTGTCTTGATATTGTTTTTTGTGCTTATGCCTTGTTTGGGATTTGCACAGAAGATAAGTGTCAATTATAGAGACAAATCTATTGTAGATGTGTTGTCTGATCTTGAAAGTAGGACCACCTATTCTTTCGTTTACCAAAAGCAGGTATTATCTGATGTCGCCAACATTACGTGTGTAATGAACAATGTTACACTTACTCAGGTGTTGGATGACATTTGTAACAAGTCTGATTTGAGTTACGAAATAGTACATCAAAGTATTGTAATTCGCAAAGCTGATGTACAGCAAAACTTACCGGCCGGAGCAAAATTCGACCTTTCAGGAAGTGTGGTAGATACACAAAGTGAGCCACAAGTAGGGATAACAGTGCACAACTCCACGCAAAATGCCTATACAACGACTGATTTTGATGGCAAATACAGCATCAAAGCGGCAAAAGGAGATGTACTGGTCTTTTCTTGTATAGGAATGATTTCACAAACAGTGAAAGTGTCCGGTAATAGAATTGTTAATATCATTCTTGAGAATGATAAGCAGATGCTGGAAGAGACGATAGTTATCGGTTATGGTTCCGCAAAAAAATAAGTTCTATAGTAGGAGCCTCTACACTTGTCAAATCAGATGTTTTCACAAATATTCCTGCTTCCAGTGCAGGCGATGCTCTTCAGGGAAAAGTTGCGGGGTTACAGATTTTTACAAGTTCTGGAGAACCAAGTGCAGATGTGACAATGCGATTGAGAGGGGTAAACTCAATCAACGCCTCAAATACACCGCTATTTATCTTAGATGGAGCTCCGGTTGATGTTGCAATCTTTACTACACTTAATCCAAATGATATTGAGAGTGTCAACATTATGAAGGATGCATCTTCAACTGCTATTTATGGTTCTCGTGCTGCGAATGGAGTTATCTATATTACGACCAAAAAGGGAACGGGCGAAAAACCGGTAATCTCTGTAGGTGGGTCATATGGTATTTCTCAACTTGCTCAATTCCCTATTGAACTAATGAATGCAGAAGAATGGTTTACATTTAGAGAGATGACAGATCCGAGTTTGAAGACCAACGAACAGTTTTAAGAACTTAAAGATTTTCGCCTGAAGAACAATATTTGTACAGACTGGAGAAAATGGATACTTAACGAAAATGCTCCGACTTGGAAGGCTGATATCAGCATTTCAGGAAGAAATGAAAGATCTGATTACTATATTTCTTTAGGAGCATTTAGCCGCGAGGGTATTATGCCATATTCGGATATGAGTCGATATAGTGTAAGATCCAACATCAATACTAAAATCACCAATTGGCTGAAATATGGTCTGAATCTTAATTTGGCATATCAACGCAGCCACCATGCAGGATATTCAACGACAAGTACTGGGTACTACAATCCTATGAATATCATTGCTTGGGGCCTTCCTTATGCCACTCCATATGAAATCAAAACAGACGAAAATGGTAATTTTTTGGGTTATGGAAAAGAACAGGATTATATAACCGATTTAGGTTTGAAAAATTATTTCACTGTAATGAAATATAATCCTACTGAGAGGAATAATGCCAGAATTAATGGTAATATGTACGAAGAAATAACACCTATCAAGGGTTTGGTATTACGAGCAGTCCAGGCGATTGATGCGTATGACTATAGATATACATCAAAAGTTATTCCTACGGACTTGATTTCAGTTACACCCGGAACAACAGAGTCTTTCCAAAGATTTTATCGTCTGACATCAACAAATACTGCGGAATATAAGTTCGCATTGGCTCAAAACAATCATTTTGACATTCTTGCCGGCCATGAATCCATTTTTTCAAATAGTAATTCTGTAACAACGTCAACAAATGGTCAAACTGATGATAGAATGACGGATATCAGTCACGGTACAATCGCCAATTTGCCTTCGTATTCAAATTCATCAATTGCATACAATTCGTTTTTTGCCAGAATTTCATACGATTATGCCGACAAATATTTTCTTGACGGTACTTATCGAATTGATGGATCCTCCCTGTTTGGAGCTAATAAACGATATGCTCCATTTTACTCTGTGGGAGTTATGTGGAATATTTTTAAAGAGAATTTTTTAAAAGATGTTGCCTGGATCAATAATCTTCAGTTGAAATCTTCTTATGGAACAATGGGTAATTCCGGTATCAGTAATTATTTATCATATGGAAAAACAAGCACCGGCTTAACATATAATGAGCAGACATCTTGGTATCTTGCATCTTTGAGTAATCCAAATCTTACTTGGGAGGAAGTTGAGGCTTTCAATCTCGGAGTTAATGGTAAAATCTTTGATTGCTTGACTTTTAACGTTGAGTTATATAACAAAAACACCAAGAATATGTTGATGTACATTCCTTATTCATATATTTCCGGTTTTTCAGGAGGTTGGGGAAATGTCGGAACAATGCGTAATCGTGGTGTTGATGTAGAACTCAAATTTGATATTTTGCGCAAAAAAGATCTTTATTTAGGACTGAGTCTTAATATGAATTACAACAAAAACACCATTACCGAACTATATGATGGCAGAGATGAATTTGTAGATGGTGGATCAGGGCTTAAGTATCAGGTTGGAAAAGCATACGGAGAATTTTATGTTGTAAGATTTGCGGGGGTCGACCCTGCAAACGGAAAATCTCTATGGCTTGACGCAGAGGGGAATGATACCGGAACATATTCTGAGAGCAATGCTGTTTTTATTGGAAAAAACAGATTTGCTCCATGGTCCGGTGGAGCTTCATTAGATTTCTCTTGGAAAGGACTCTCACTAAACGCGACTTTTGCAGGAGTTTTTGGTAAGTCACTGGAAAATTATGACAGGTATTTTCTGGAAAGCCCTGCATTTGCAGATGAATCAAATATGACCAAAAGGATGCTCAATATATGGACAACTCCCGGCCAGATTACCGATATTCCAGTTGATGCTTCCAAACACGATAGTCGTTATATAGAAGATGCTTCGTTTGTTCGCATGAAAAACCTGCAAATAAGTTACAGTTTTCCTCAAAAGATGATGAATGCTACCGGATTTCTTGGGGCAGCAACGATTTATGTTTCAGGGCGAAATCTTTTAACTTTTACAAAATACACTGGTTGGGACCCGGAAGTGGATGCTATCACTGCAATGGGTAATTACCCGAATACAAAACAGTTTACGATAGGCGTTGAATTGAAATTCTAACTTTAAAACGATCTGATTATGAAAAAAATAGTATATTTTTTATGTGCGATGCTTTTTGTGGTTTGTTCTTGTAATTTGGACATTCCACCGACAAGCTCTATTTCAACTGAAAGTGCACTCCAGAAGGTGGAAGATGCTCAAAAATTTAGGCGAGATATGTATGTTACCATGAGGGATTACCTCTGCTCAGGTTCACCAGTCTATCTTATGGAGCTTATGGGAGATTCTTTCCACGCTTCAATAACATTTGGAAACAGGAATGGAGAGTATTATAAATGGGAGATGAGATCTACTTTCGGAAATGTTGAATCAGTATGGCAGTATAGTTACTATTGTGTGATGCTCGCTAATTTCCTTGAAACAGGAATTCCAAAAATGGCAGACATTTCTCCAAGCGACTATGAACAGTTGGACATAATTCTCGGAGAATGTGCATTTGTTAAGGCATACTCTATGTTTACACTTACTGAGCTATTTTGCCAAAATTATAATGCAGCTACGGCATCGAGCGATTATGGAGTGATGTTAAGTTCAGAAGTGTTTGGTACACCAAGCGAACCGTCAACATATCCGGGAAGGAGTTCGTTGGCTGAAACATATTCGTATATAGAGACCAATTTGACTAAAGCTGAATCTCTTCTTGCAAATCAAAAGGGCAATGTCGGGTCAATCTATATAACAATTGATGCAGTAAAAGCGTTGCAGGCAAGAATCGCTCTGACAAAAGGAGATTATGTTAAAGCCGCGTCAATTGCATCTTCGTTGGTGGATAACAAAGCATATCCTCTTGTCAGTGATTTAGATGAATTTAATAATTTATGGACTAATGATAGCGGGAAAGAGTGTATTGTTCAGTTTTGGGCTGATTATCTTTCAACACCAAATTCTAATTGTTATGACTATGTCGGCCTTCAGTCAAATGGTACATATTCTCCAAATTATATTCCGGAAAAATGGGTGATTGATGCATTTGATGCAAAAGATATAAGAATGAAAAGTTGGTTCTTCAAGACACCTGTTGTATTTGGTACAATCAACAGCAATCTTTACATCTGCAATAAATTTCCAGGCAATCCTGAACTGATGCCCGGTGTTACGATTTCGACATATCTTAATAAAATTAAACCATTTCGCATTGCAGAACAATATTTGATAGCCGCTGAAGCTTATGCTAACTCAGGAGATGCCGCTTCTGCCTGTACGTATCTCAATGCGCTTCGAAAAAGTCGTATTCCCGGCTATACCGCTAAATCTTATTCAGGAGATGAACTCATCAGCCAAATCAAATTAGAACGAGCTAAAGAACTTTATGGAGAGGGCTTTAGATATAAAGATTTAAAACGATGGGGAGAGGGAATGTCTCGTTCTATTGCTCAAGACAGTCAGGTCGTTAATGGGGCAGGCAGTGCAACAACTGAACTTATGAGCCGAACGGCTTCTGATCCGTTCTTCATCTGGCCTATTCCACAAGCAGAGATTGATTCAAACCCACAGATTAGAAATCAGCAAAATCAGGGTTATTAGCAGTTTAATACATAATAATAAATAGAATAGATATGAAACAAATAATAAAATCACTGACATTGCTGCTGACTGTCTTACTACTGATGGTCTCTTGTGTGCCGGTAGAAAATTATTTCTACCAGCCAACAAATGAATGTGTCACATTTGATAAAAGTGCAGTTAGTTTTTCTTTTAGCGAAGAAGCCGAACCTATCGAGATAAAG
>JAQUYF010000046.1 GCA_028691975.1 Bacteroidales bacterium
CTCTGAATATGACCGAGAGTGGTCACTCGAGTCTCATAATCGGGAAGACGCTTCTTGACTTTCGCTGCAATTTCGGCAGCTCCCCCCTCTTTGTCTCCCTCAGCTACGATCACAATTCCTGATGTTTTGTTTTTACGTCTCTCGTTAAGCAAATAGTCGCAGAGCTTCTTTATATCTGTGTGATACTCAGGAAGCAGCACGTCTTCAGCCCCTGTTGCAAGAGCAGTATGCAGTGCAATAAATCCCGCATCGCGTCCCATCACCTCAACAAAGAACACGAGGTTATGAGAGTCAGCCGTATCTCTTAACTTGTCTATGGCAGAGACAGCTGTATTGATAGCCGTATCAAAGCCTATCGTATTGTCCGTTCCGAAAATATCATTGTCTATAGTACCAGGAACACCCACAACAGGGAAGTTAAATTCTTTACAAAGCTCATTTGCCCCTCTGAAGGAACCGTCACCACCTATCACTACTAAAGCATCAATCCCCGCAGCCTCCATATTGTCAATTGCCTTTTTGCGCATCAGCGGATCACGAAACTCCGGACATCTGGAAGATTTGAGGATTGTCCCGCCTTGGGAAATAGTCTTCGACACCGAGTGAGACTGCATTCCCATAAACTGTTTGTTTATCAACCCTGAATATCCCCTCATAATCCCAACGACTTCGCAATTGTAGTAAATAGAAGAACGAACTACCGCCCTGATAGCCGCATTCATTCCGGGAGCATCTCCTCCCGAGGTCAGCACACCTAATCTTTTAATCTGTCTATCCATAAAGCACATTTAATTTCGGCAAAAGTACTCTTTTTTCTGCTTTATTATCTATTTTTGCGCCTTGAAACCGAACACTGAATTATGAATATCGGAAATATAGCATTAGGTGAACAACCGCTTTTTCTGGCTCCTATGGAAAATGTGACGGATGCCTCATTTCGATACATCTGCAAAGAGTTCGGTGCAGATATGCTCTATACCGAGTTTGTCTCTTCGGACGGCCTGATCAGAGACGCCACCAAAACCCTTGCCAAGCTGGTTTTATATGACTATGAAAGGCCTATAGGTATTCAGATTTACGGTCACATACCTGAAGCTATGGTAGAAGCCGCCCAACGCTCCGAGGCGGCCAATCCCGATTTAATTGATATTAATTTCGGGTGCCCCGTAAATAAAATAGCAAAACGAGGGGCGGGAAGCGGTATGATGCGGGAGCCTGACAAAATGGTAAAGATAACGGCCGACGTGGTCAAAGCCGTCAAGGTGCCTGTTACCGTTAAGACTCGTTTAGGTTGGGATGAAGACTCAAAAATTATTGTAGAATTGGCAGAAAGATTGCAGGATGCGGGGATTGCGGCACTGACCATTCATGGCCGGACTCGTTGCCAAATGTATAAGGGAAGTGCAGATTGGACTCTGATCGGAGAGGTGAAGCACAATCCGCGCATGAAGATTCCAATCATTGGAAATGGAGACATCACTACTCCTGACGAGGCAAAAGCGGCTTTTGACAGATATGGAGTTGATGCCATAATGGTTGGGAGAGCGAGCTTCGGACATCCCTGGATATTTAAAGAGATAAAGCATTATCTCCAAACGGGAGAGTATCTTGCCCCAATGACGGTAGAGGAGAAGGTTGATTTGGCTAAAAAGCACTTAGCCAGATCGATAGAGATCAAAGGTGAGCGAGTCGGAGTACTTGAAATGCGCCGTCACCTCTCTTGTTACTTCAAAGGTTTAAATAATTTTAAAGAGACACGTCTAAAATTAGTAACTTTGAACGATCCGACCGAATTGTTTGCGACTCTGGATTATGTAAAAAACAATTGGCAATAATATGTCCCTGCTACTTAGTAAAATCTTTTTGGCTCCCTATTACCTGACGCTTAAGGTTAGAAATTCTCTATACGACAACGGTACATTCACATCAACTCATTACGACATACCGATAATATGCGTAGGCAACGTTACAGCAGGCGGCACCGGCAAAACTCCTATGACAGAATATATCGCAAAATATCTGTCAAGAGAAAAGAGGGTCGCGGTGCTTTCTCGAGGATACAAGCGGAAACGCCGTGGATATATTGTTGTGGATGAGAACGATAACGCCAAGATGGTAGGAGATGAACCTCTCCAGATTAAGCGCAAATTTCCGGAGGTAACCGTAGCTGTCTGTAAAAACAGAAATTATGCTATCAACCGGTTGCTTGCACTATCTGAGAACGAGCGGCCGGAGGTGATTATTCTTGACGATGCTTTGCAGCACAGAAGCGTCTCACCGTCCAAAACAATTGCTCTAATCAGTTATAACAGACCTGTTTTCAAAGACAATCTTCTACCGATAGGAAAGCTCCGCGATCTGCCTAACCAGATTCGCAGGGCTCAAACGATAGTTATTACCAAATCCCCCGGGGAGTTGGACCAATGGGAAAGGGAGAAAGCGGAGCTTGTTAATAAAGTTCGCAAGGATCAATTGCTCCTATTCTCTACCATCAATTATCTACTGCCCCAACCTGTTTTTAAGGATTCAGGCAATGCTCGATACATCTATTCCAAAGAGGTAGTCTTACTGACCGGAATTGCTGAGAATAAACCGTTAATCAATTATTTGATTGGAAGTTATGATACCATCCATACTATATCTTTAGGGGACCATCACAACTTTACGCGCTCAGATATTCGCAATCTACGCCATATCTCTCGCAAATATTCTCGCGCATTACTTCTTACCACAGAGAAGGACGCCCAGCGACTGCAGGGCAACAGGTTTGTATCAGACGAACTGAAACAGAAACTCTTCTATCTCCCTATTGAGATCCAATTCCTCACCCCCGAAGAAGATGCACAATTCAGGCAATTCATTCAATAGCTGAAACTAACCACCTATGATTAATAATAAAAAAGGCAGCCGGAATCGACTGCCTTAATTATTAGTTATGCATCACTGCTTACTGCTGTTGCCAGCCAGGATTTTGAGTGATAGTATATCCTTTATCAGAATACTGTGTAATAACGTCTGTACAAATAGGTTCAAGATAATTTCTTACATCAGTATTGATAACTTCACGGTCTTGAATATTTACAGGAACCAGGAAGCCACGCATCTGATCATAGTTAGTACCATTAAAGAAGATACGATCTCCGAGAACAACTGTTCCGTCAGCATTAATTTTGCTGATGTGTCTAACACTTACCTTATTGACATTAGCTGTGGTAAGAAGGTTATAACCTTGATTATTAAGAGTCTTCTTCAGATTAGTTGCCTGACTGTCAGTCTTACGTGCCAGATCAAGTTCAACCCAACCACCAACCATCATATCAGGGTTAAGTGAGCCTTGCATAAGCTCAAGTTTACCCCAACGACGGATATCAAGTACACGATATTGCTCCAAGAAAAATTCCATACGACGTTCACGACGGATCTCCCAAATAAGCGGACTGTTAACAACACCGGCATGAGTAGCTTTCTCTGCAGCTGAAGTGCGTTCAGGATCGTTTGGCAGATTACTGATCTGAAGAGCAGCAGTCTTCTTAACACCCTTGGCAATAGCTACTGCATCGAGAGGCCTGTTGCGGATAGCATTGATAGACTTATCGAGGTCAGCTTGTGTAACGGCAGCACCTCCGAATTTGTCTGCCAATTCAGCCTTGGCTTCAATCCAGTTCAAAACAGCCTCTGCATAACGGATGCAAGGGAAGCCGTTTTCATTTGTGCAGGAGCCATACCATGCAGGACGGGATTTACCATTGTATGCATAAGTAACACCCTCACGGTCAATAAACTTCTCAGTATAAAGACCTGTGGCACTTGCTTTAGGTTCATCCCAGAATGTAGCCTCGAAACGAGGGTCACGGGTGGTAACCATATCCTGAAGTCTCCAACTTCCAACATTAGCTACTGTAGAATTTGCATAAGGCTTTCCATCGTTGCAAATCCATGCTTTCAAAGTTGAGAAGTTACCAGACTGAGTCTGTCCCTCATCACCATTTGAATAAGAGGCAATACAGTGTTGAGAACTTGTATAAATAGACTTGTTATAAACTCTGTAAAGGATAACTTCTTTACTTGTACCGGTAAGGGTAGTGTAAAGAGTTCCGAACAAAGTACGGAAATCCGTATCAAATGCAAATTTGCCTGAATCGATAACAACCTGTGCATAATCACGGGCAGCTGTCAAATAGGTCTTTGCATGTGCGTCAATGTCCGAGCAAGTTTTCATTGCTTCATCATTCTTGTGATAAATATACCAAGTACCTTCAAACAACATGCAGCGAGAGGCGATAACACCTACCACATACTTGTTTACATTGTCAACACCATCATCTGTACGAACATTTGCCATAGCATAGTCAAAGTCGGCTTTTACGCCATCCATAGCCAAAGTACGAGGATCACGATCTTTGTACATATCGTCATAATCATCTGTAGCAACCTGGTGATCATAATATGGAACATCACCGAAAGACTCTACGAAACGACTGTACTCCCAACCTCTGAAGAAACGGGCAACACCCATCCAGTGGTTGTATGCTTCATCACTGAGCTTACCGCCATCCTTCATTGTATTCAGACGGTCCATCAATAGATTCCACTTACGGATATATGCGAAATTCCAAGGTCCGGAACCACGACGTGCAAGCCAATATCCACGATATGCGAGCTCGGCACGATACCAGTTATCGGAAGGAAGAGAAATCAAAATATTTGACTGTGTTCCTGAAGTAGTACGGTCATCACTGAACTCACCAGATGAGTAAACAGCCGGAGCATATACCTGCCCCCAGTTGTCAGAATAACCGGTAAAATATGAGCCGTAGGCACCAAGCACGAACAAACGCACATTGTTTTCTGAGCTCCAGTAAGTCTGGTCGTCCAGTGTAGTAAGCGATGAACGATCAAGAAAGTTATTGCAACTGGTCATTACCAGCAGCACCAATGCCATAAATATGTATGATAATTTTTTCATCTTTTATACATTTAGAAAGTTAACTGAACACCAATTGAAGCACTCTTGAAAGCAGGGGTACCGATACCGGCACGGCTTGAATTGTAGTTGTCGCTATTCAAATAAGAATAACCAGCAATTTCTTCAACGTCAATTGGAAGACCGTTCAGGTGATCAAATGTCAGGAAGTTTTCCAAAGAGACATATACACGAAGTTTGTCGATAAATGCCTTCCTTGTAACTTTAGCCGGAATAGTATAACCGACAGTGAAGTTCTTGAGTCTCAAATATGCCATATTCAACAAATACCTGTCGTTAGTAGCCATATTGAAAATAGTGCTGTTACCACAGTTTGCGGCACGTGGATAGTATGCATTATAGTTGGCATCAACCACAGAACCGTTTTCGTAAGTTTCATACCAGAAGTCTCCTGCAAATGACTGAGCCATTGAACCATCTGAGGTGTTGAAACCAGGAAGAGTCAAAGAAGAAGAACCTACCATATCACGTTTGCCGATACCCTGGAAGAATGCAGAAAGGTCGAAGCCCTTCCATGCCAGGTCAAAGCGGAAACTGTATTCGTAACGAGGAGTAGTGTTACCGATAACAACACGGTCACCGTGGTCATCAATCAGGTTTTTACCTTGGTCGATAACACCATCACCATTCTGATCCACATACTTAACATCACCAGGACCGAAACGGAGTGAACCGCTCTGGAGGTAACCTTGAGTTGCATAAGATTTGCCGTCTGCATACTGATATACAGTATAACCGTCTGAAGATGTTACTTTAATCAAGTTGCCGCTTGCGTCGCGAGCGAAGTCATCATTCTGGAAAAGTCTGTCAACTTGATAACCCCAGATCTCACCGTAAGTCTTACCATTGTACCATCCTGTACAAGTCTTTGCAGTACCGTACTCAGTGATTGTGGTCACAGCATCTGCAAGAGAAGCAGTAACCGATACACTAAGACCGTTGTCAAACATCTTGCCGTAGTTAAGGGACAACTCCCAACCTTTAGTGCTCAACGAACCATAGTTGCCTTGAGGGGCAGCAGCACCAATGTTGTAACTCAAACCTTCCATACCAACGATCATGTTGTTGGTGTTACGTTTGTACCAGTCAAATGTTACATTGATTTGGTTAAACAGTGAGAAATCGATACCGAAGTCCAAAGTCTCAATATCCTGCCATGTAATATTTGATGCCACAATTGCAGGAGTTGCATAAGGAGAGTCCTTTGCTCCATTGTGAATCCAGTATGAGGTAGCAGCTCCCATTGTAGGAATATACAGTGAACTTCCAACAGACTGGTCACCGATTGAACCCCATGATGCACGAATCTTAGCTGAAGAAAGCACATTCTTAACACCTTCCATCCAAGGCTCTTCTGTAATACGCCAACCGGCTGAGAAAGATGGGAACCATCTCCATTTCAAAGCGGTAGGGAATTTAGAAGATCCGTCGTAACGAAGGTTGGCTTCCAACAAGTATTTCTCTTTGTAGTTGTAATTGATACGGCCAAAGAAACCGAGTGTAGAACTCCAAGAGTTGCTACCACCGGAAGTCTGAGTACCTGTAGCAAGTGAGAATTGAGGGTTGTTGATGTCCATAAGAGTCATCTTTTTGCCCCAAACACCTGTATATCTGTAATCAACGGCATTCATACCGACCATGAAGTTAAACTTGTGAGCATCTGCTATACTGAGATCGTAAGTTGAAGTTACGTTCCATGTTTGACGCTTTGAAGTATATGAATCCTGATAGTAAGAATCGTAAGTTGAAGTATAGCTGTAAACATCAAGAACTTTTGCAGGAAGGGTTGATCCCAAGCCGTTGTACTGATCCCATTCATTGTTTACCTTCGGCTGAACGCCATTGGCATCAAAGTAGTTGACAGGACTGCTCCATGTGTTACCGGCCATATAAGTAATACCAGGGTTAGTCTCCTGAGTATTATTGTGAGAATAAGTGTAGTCAACATTGATATCCCAATTCTTGAGAGGGGTAATAGTTGTACCTACGTTAACATTTGTGTAAGATGTAACTATTGTAGCCTCGTTAGCTGTGGCCAATTCATAAGCAGCAGTACGTACATTGTTGCCATATTCGTCTGTAGGAACCAATGGATAGGTAGGTCCCCAACGATATACATAATACCAAGGGTCGGCTGTCGTAGAGTTCGTTGCAAATGCCCAAGACTTGGTAGAATTGGTGTACATCAAACCTGCATGAACTTTAACGAAATCGTTTACTTTAGATTGAACTCTAACATTTGCATTGTAACGGGTGTAACCGTCATAATCAGTAGCTTTCATCATACCGCTTTGGCCTAAGTAACCTAAGCTGATGTTGAAAGATGTATTGTCTTTGTTACCTGCAATAGAAAGGTTGTGATTCTGAGTAGGAGCATTCTTTCTAACCAAATAATTGAACGGATCGTATGTACGGACACCGATCTTACGGTTACTTCCGTCAAGATACCAGTCACGTCCGTATGTCATTGGATCGTAAGGATCAAGCTCTCTTGTGCCGCCCTTGCCGTATTTGGCATTCCATGCAACTGCAGAATTGTAACCGGCACGGTCGATCAACCAGAATGCACCGACAGGAGTATATGTACCAACACGCTCGGCAGCCTCAACGGTGTAGTGAAGAGCGTCAACGCCGGCAATACCTTTTGTTGTAGCGACATTCTGGAATGAAAGGTTGCCTGAATAGGTTACTTTTACTGTGTTAGCTTTAGCACCTTTCTTTGAAGAAATCAAAATAACACCGAAAGCAGCTTTAGCACCATAAATTGAAGCGGAAGCCGCATCCTTCAATACTGAAATGCTTTCGATATCGTCAGGGTTAAGTACGTTGATAGATGGGATTTCGACGTTATCCAACAGGATAAGAGGAGAAGATCCACCTTGATATGAACCAACCTGACCACGGATTCTAAACAAAGGGTCTGAACCGACTTCGGAAGATCCGATACGTACGTTCAAACCAGGGGTCATACCTTGAAGACCACGGCCGACGTCGGCGATAGGACGACTTTCCAAAGCCTGTTGAGTATTAACGGATGCAACCGCACCTGTCAAATTCTCTTTACGCTGCGAGCCGTAACCGACTATTACAACGTCCTGGAGCATCAAAGCGTCATCAGCAAGGATAACGTCTATAACTGCTCTTCCATTTACCGGCACCTTAGTGTCTTTGTATCCCATGCAAGTAAACAGCAATGTGCCGTTACTTGGAGCCGAGATCTCATAAACACCCATAATGTCAGTGGATGCGCCGGTACGAGTACCATCTACGAGTACATAAGCACCAACGATTGGCTCACCCTTCTTGTCAGCTACCTTACCGGTAACTTTAATGTTCTGAGCCTGGATAGTTCCCATTGCGAGAGCCATCACACACATAGCCACAAACAGTGACTTAGTTCTTTTAAAAACGAACATAGATGAAATTTTAGGTTAATAATTAAGTTAGTAATTCTATTAGTAATTTTCAGTTTAGGTGCCCTCTTTCAATAGGGCATGCTTAATTGCGCAAATATACGCAATTTAAAATTAAATATCAACGATTTTAACATTTTATTAACAAAAAGGGGCAATAGCCATGCTACGCCCCTTTTCAAATTTATTACACTTCGTCGTGTTATTCGTTATCCTCTTTTGGAGTACGTCTTGGACGACGATCACCGCGATCATTGTTGCCACGTTTGCGATCACCGCCACGTCTGCGGTCAGAACGCTCACGTCCGCCCTGCTGCTGAGTACCGTTTGCCGAATTGGCTGCAATACCTGCATTAGGAGATAAATCACGTTTGCCGTAAACTTCACCGTTGCAAATCCATACTTTGATACCTAATACGCCAACTTTAGTGTTTGCTTCAGCCAAAGCATAGTCAATATCCGCACGGAAAGTATGTAGAGGGGTACGACCTTCCTTATAGAGTTCGCTTCGTGCCATCTCTGCTCCACCTAAACGGCCGCTGATGAGGACTTTGATACCCTCAGCACCAAGACGCATTGTAGAGGCAATGGCCATTTTGATAGCCCTGCGGTAAGATACACGACCTTCTACCTGACGGGCGATATTGTTAGCAACAATATTTGCGTCGATCTCAGGTTTTTTAATCTCGAAGATATTGATCTGGACATCTTTACTGCAGATGTTTTTCAATTCCTTCATCAATTTGTCAACCTCCTGTCCGCCTTTGCCGATGATAACACCCGGACGGGCAGTGTGGATTGTTACAGTTATAAGTTTCAAAGTACGTTCGATAACTATCTTTGAAAGACTCGCCTTTGCAAGACGGGCATTCAAATAGTTACGAATCTTTGAATCTTCAAGGATTCTTGTTGCATAATCTCCGTACCAGTTAGAGTCCCAGCCACGGATAATACCTACACGATTGCTGATAGGGTTTGTTTTTTGTCCCATATTATTCTTCCTCCTTTACCGGTTGTTGTTTGACTCCAAGCACGATAGTAACGTGATTTGAACGCTTGCGAATGCGAGCGGCACGTCCCTGAGGTGCTGTACGGATACGTTTTAATGAACGGCCCTGTCCAACCATGATGGTTTGAATATATACATTGCCATTTTCCAATTCTTTACGATCGGCTTCATTTTTTGCTTCCCAGTTTGCAATAGCACTGCGAACAAGCTTTTCCAAACGGATTGAAGCCTCTTTCTTTGAATATTTCAAAATATCCAAAGCGCGGTTTACCTCAACACCTCTAACAATATCAGCAACTAAACGCATCTTACGAGGTGAAGTAGGAACATCATTCAGCTTAGCAATAGCTGTCTGTTTTTTTGTCTCTTTCAGCCCTTCGGCCATTTTTCTTTTTCGAGCTCCCATTGTAATCTCTTTTTTTAATTATTAACGATTACCCGAATGACCTTTAAAGGTGCGTGTCGGTGCAAATTCTCCGAGTTTGTGGCCTACCATATTCTCTGTAACATATACCGGAACAAACTTATTCCCGTTATGCACAGCGATTGTGTGTCCTACGAAGTCAGGAGAAATCATACTGGAGCGAGACCAAGTCTTGATTACTTCTTTCTTCTTGCTGCCATCATTCATGGCAAGAACTCTTTTTTCCAAGCTGTCCTGAATATAAGGACCTTTTCTTAGTGAACGACTCATAATCTTCTAAAGTTTTATTCCGTTATTTCTTTCTTCTTTCAATAATAAACTTATTCGAAGTCTTTTTAGGGTTACGAGTCTTGTATCCCTTAGCTGGCAAGCCCTTGCGTGAACGAGGATGGCCACCGGATGCACGACCTTCACCACCACCCATAGGGTGATCGACAGGGTTCATGACAACACCACGGTTACGAGGTCTGCGACCTAACCAGCGTCTGCGTCCTGCCTTACCATGTGACTCCAAATTGTGATCAGGATTTGACACAATACCAACAGTGGCACGGCACTCAACAAGTACCATTCTCGTTTCGCCTGAAGGCAAACGAAGAATAGCGTGACTGCCTTCGCGAGCTGTAAGCTGAGCGTACGTTCCTGCACTGCGAGCCATAGCGGCACCGCAACCGGGACGAAGTTCAATGTTGTGTATCAAAGTACCAAGTGGAATTTCCGATAGAGGAAGAGTGTTACCTATCTCAGGAGCTACTCCGGAACCTGAGGCAATTACTTGTCCGACTTTGATTCCGTTAGGAGCTATAATATAGCGTTTTTCTCCATCTGCGTACAATACCAGGGCAATGCGGGCACTGCGGTTGGGATCGTATTCGATAGTTTTGACTGTGGCAGTATAATTGTCTTTGTCACGAAGAAAATCTATAACACGATACATTTTCTTGTGTCCGCCACCGATGTAGCGCATAGTCATTTTACCTTCGTTGTTACGACCGCCACTCTTGTGAATAGGCTTTAACAACGACTTTTCGGGAGTTGTACAGGTAATCTCCTCAAATGTGCTAATTGCTTTATTTCTTGTACCGGGGGTTACCGGTTTAAATTTACGTATTGCCATGGCCTTAAATGTTACTATAGAAGTCTATCTTATCATCTCCGGCCAATGTTACAAACGCCTTCTTATAGTTGTTTGTACGGCCTGTCAAAGTGCCCGCTTTTGAGAAGCGGCTCTTACGCTTTCCGTGGTAATTTACAGTATTAACGTCTTTTACTGAAACACCATACATCTGTTCAACCGCATTTTTAATCTCAACCTTGTTAGCTGCGCGGTCAACAATAAAACCGTAACGATTCAATTTATCGCCTTGAATCGTCATTTTTTCAGTTACTATTGGCTTAATTAGTATTCCCATCGTTCAATGATTATTTGTGTCTTTCTACCAAAATGTCCTGAACGCCGTCAACCATTACGATATGATTTGCATGCATAAGAGCGTAAGTGTTGATCTCGTCAACAGTTATAACATTAACTTCAGGCAGATTGCGTGACGATAAGTAAATATTGTTTGAATTTTCAGGAAGGACAACAAGTGTCTTTCTGCCACCGGCTTTAAGATTGTCAAGGATCTTGATCATCTCTTTAGTCTTAGGCTCTTCCATTGTGAACGGCTCAACCATTGTGATGGCATTCTCTTTTGCCTTGTAAGACAAAGCTGAGTAACGTGCCAATTGTTTGAGCTTTTTATTTAATTTGAAACGATAGTCGCGAGGTTTAGGACCGAACACTGAACCACCACCAACATAAATATTGGATTTGATACTTCCGTGACGGGCTCCTCCACCACCTTTCTGGCGTCCCATTTTCTTTGTACTAAAGGCTACTTCACTGCGGTCTTTGGACTTACTTGTCCCCTGACGTTGATTTGCAAGATATTGCTTCACGTCAAGATAGATAGCATGATCATTCGGTTCAATGCCGAAAATTGAATCTTCAAGAAGCGCTTCTTTTCCCGATTCAGTGCCGTCGATTTTATAAATTGCTAATTTCATGACGCTTAATCCTCCAATGTTACATAAGAACCTTTAGCTCCGGGTACAGAGCCTTTTACTACTACGAGATTGCTTTCAGGAATAATCTTCATAACTTGAAGATTGAGGACCTTAACGCGATCACCGCCCATACGTCCTGCCATTCTCATTCCTTTAAAAACTCTTGAAGGCCAAGAAGATGCTCCCAATGAACCAGGGTGACGAAGTCTGTCGTCCTGACCATGAGTCTGTCCTCCCACACCTGCAAATCCATGACGTTTTACAACGCCCTGAAATCCTTTACCTTTTGATATTCCGGTAACATCTACCCAGTCAATCTCTCCTTCTCCTAATTTTAGAACAAGGTTATCGACGGTAACGATATCCCCAAGCTTCAATGTAGTAGTGTCAAATGATTTGAACTCTACCAATTTGCGCTTAGGAGTGGTTCCTGCCTTTTCGAAGTGCCCTTTAAGGGGCTTGCTGGCGTGTTTTTCTTTAATTTCGTCATAGGCAAGCTGTACAGCGGCGTAACCATCTTTTTCTACTGTACGAATTTGCGTAACAACACACGGACCAGCCTCAATTACGGTACATGGAACATTTTTTCCATTGGCATCAAAAACTGATGTCATACCGATTTTCTTTCCAATTAATCCAGGCATTGGTTGTTAATTTGGTGTAAATAAATAAATTAATATACTTCCCGCACATTTTTTGCGGGCTGCAAAGGTAGCACAAATTATTAAATAAACAAGTAGTTTTTAATTTTTTACGAGTTATTTCTTTATCTTTGTCTTTATGAAAAAGACTATCATCTTGCTGATATTGGCGATGACTTTCGCCTCCTGCAACAAAGATCCGAACCTGTACGGATCCAAAATTCTCGGAACGTGGACTGTAGCTGAAGTTGATGACCAAAAGGTCCAAACCGATAATATCCATGTAATGGAGTTCAATTCAAAAGGAACAGTGACATTTGCATACGGACGGGCAGTTAACGATGGAAATGCATGGCTGGAAGATGGCGGTTATGCTTACTCCATAAAGAAGGGTAAAGTATATATCAAAGGGTATAGCACTCAGGAGAGATATTATGAGATTGTCCTTAAAATTGTCAGTATGGACGATGACTCCTTTTCTTATACCGTAGAAAAAAAGATGATTGACGGCGTAAGCAATCCGGACCCTGTCAAATACGACTTGGCAAAAGTGGATAAAAACCTCTACTCCTCTGCCATGACAGGTATGTGGACCGGAAAGTGTGTAACAGACGGCACAGGAGAGGAACATCACTGGTGTTTTTTTGAAAACAGTACATTTGTATATTACAGTTTGGTGGACAACCGCTGGCAAAATCTTGATGATGAGCCTGGTAATTTTTATCTTTATGGCGACCTTTTAGCCACTAAATGGACAAGTCGTTCAGGTCCGCGCCATTTTGAGTGCTGGAAAGTATCTTTTGAATTTGGTGGGGATAAAATGATCTGGGAAGGACTTCGCCAAAACGGCAAGACTGTTCGGTTTGAGCTGTTTAAGATGGAATAGTTTTTATCAGATTTTGCCTATTGTGTAGGATAGCGCGAAGAAGATGGACATCCTGTCTGCCAGCTGAATAGAACTCCTGCTTTCCCTCAAAATCGGGCCTATGTTTGAAAAAGAGATTTTATAATTCGATGATATGTACGACTGGGCTAAAGAATTGAACTGTGCCGTCACGGTATGCGATACCAACGGCGACATTCTCTATATGAACGATAAATCAAGGGCTACTTTTGCCGGACACGGAGACCTTATCGGTAAAAACCTTAAAGAGTGTCATCAAAGCCGCTCATGGGAGATGATCCGGAAGATGCTTCGCGAGGGATGTTCCAACTCTTATACAATACATAAAAATGGGGTTCGGAAGCTAATCTACCAAACCCCATGGTATGAAAACGGCGTCATTGCCGGTCTTGTGGAGCTCTCCATGGTGATTCCGGAAGAGCTGCCACATTACGAGCGTTAATACTATAACTTATTCTTTACGTCGTCAACAATCTCGCCGTCGAACAAATTAATGATTCGGTGAGCGTATGAAGCGTCATGCTGAGAGTGTGTTACCATAATGATGGTTGTCCCTTCACGATTAAGTTCAAGCAACAAATCCATAACTTCCTGTCCATTTTTTGAATCCAGATTACCCGTCGGCTCATCGGCAAGTATCAACTTAGGGTTGGAAACGACTGCTCGGGCTATCGCAACCCTTTGCTGTTGACCTCCTGAGAGTTGCTGTGGAAAGTGTCCCGCACGATGACTGATATTCATTCTCGCAAGGATGTCATTTACCTTTTTTTTACGTTCTGAAGCCTTGATCTTCATATAGATTAGCGGAAGCTCCACATTTTCATAGACGTTGAGCTCGTCAATCAGATTAAAACTTTGGAAGACAAAACCTATATTACCCTTACGGAACATAGTACGGTCTTTTTCCTTAAAAGATGACACTTCGTGCCCGAGAAGTTTGTAGCTGCCTGAAGTCGGATTGTCAAGGAGTCCGAGAATATTCAACAACGTTGACTTACCGCAACCTGAAGGGCCCATAACTGCGAGGAATTCACCTTGTTTAACCTCAAATGATACTCCGTTCAAAGCGATGGTTTCGATCTCCTCTGTACGGAAAGTTTTTTTAAGATTTTCTACTTTTAACATATTCTTTATTGTTTTAATAATTTTTATTCTGTTTTTATTGAATTAACCGGATTTTCCGTAGCGGCTTTTAAACTGCGCAAAGTAACAACTGCCACCGTAATCAGCAGTACGACAACAAGAGCAAGCGCAAATACCCACCAATACAGCGGCACTCTATAAGCAAATTTACTCAGGTATGAGTCCATTACAAAGTAGCTGACCGGACAGGCTATTACAAAGCAAATCAATACGATCCGAATAAATTTTACATTAAACATTGCCAAAATCCGGCCTACTGAAGCACCGTGTACGCGACGAAGGCCTATCTCTCTTCTACGATACTGAGTCTCAAACATAACCAATCCGAAAACTCCCATCAAAGAGATAATCACAGAAAGAAGGGTAAATAGAGTCACCAGCGTAGTAAGTTGTTTTTCCTTCTTATACTGCGCGCCCAATTCTTCTTCAAAAAATATGATATCTATCTTGCTTCTGTTTAGAGAAGGGTCAAATTCCACAATTACATCTTTTACATACCTGA
>JAQUYF010000047.1 GCA_028691975.1 Bacteroidales bacterium
AGTTTCGACACCCCTGCCATTATGCCCGACTTTTGGGAGAATGCTCTCGGCAAGGCCCTTGATCTTCGAAAAGCATTTTGCCTGGCAGGCAATCCTCAGACAAACTGCTACCGCCTTATACATGGCGAAGGAGACTCTCTTCCCGGCCTTATTATAGACTATTATGACGGCAATGCTGTCATGCAGGCCCACTCTGCCGGAATGTTTCTCGCTAAAGAGAGAATTGCAGGAGCGCTTCAGTCCATTTACGGCAGTAGCCTGAAATCGGTATATGACAAGAGTTCAGGCACAGCTCCGTTCAAGGCGGGGCTCGACTTGCAGGATGGATATCTCTATGGGAACCCCGACTCTTCAGAGGCTGTTGTGCTGGAAAACGGGCATAAGTTCATTGTAAATTGGGAAGATGGACAGAAGACAGGCTTTTTCCTCGACCAGAGGGAAAATAGATCCATGGTGGAAAGATATGCGCATGGCCGCAAATTGCTCAACCTCTTCTGCTATACAGGAGGCTTCTCAGTCTATGCTCTTGCCGGAGGTGCGCTAAGCGTAGATTCGGTTGACAGTTCTGCTAAAGCTATTGCCCTTACGGAAAGAAATGTAGAGCTCAACGGCTTCTCTGCTCACCGATCTTACTGCGAAGATGCCATCGATTTCCTGCACAACTCTCCAGACAATCAATACGATATGATGATAGTAGATCCGCCGGCCTTCGCTAAGCACCGCGGTGCACTTGACAATGCGCTTCGTGCTTACCGCCGACTTAATGCTTCGGCTATCGCTAAAATTGCCCCCGGAGGTATCATCTTCACATTCAGCTGCTCGCAAGTTGTGGATAAGAACGCCTTTGCTCTTGCCGTATTTTCAGCGGCAGCACAGTGCGGCAGGAAAGTAAGAATAATAGACAGAATGAATCAGCCCGCTGATCACCCCGTCAATATCTATCATCCTGAAGGTGAATATCTAAAAGGACTGGTTCTGTATGTAGAATAGAGTAAAGGGCACAGGATGAAGCAAAATTGAGGAATATGATTTGTAAATCAAAAAAATATCCTTACATTTGCCTCTCCAAAACCGCAAATGGTACCTTGGCCGAGTGGTTAGGCAACGGTCTGCAAAACCGTGTACAGCAGTTCGATTCTGCTAGGTACCTCCAACAAAAAAGTCTCCTTTTCGGAGACTTTTTTGTTGGAGGTACCTGAGATGCCCGTCTTCACTTCGCTTCGCTCAGGGTAGTGCACGGCCTCCGGCCGAGGACATGACCTGAGGTGCATCTTTTTATGCATTCTTGACGCTTTCGACAAGTGCAGCGATGCGGCTGAGCTCATCAGGAATATTGATGTGCTGAGGACACATTCTGACACACTTCTGGCATCTGACACAGTGCTCGGGAAGACCTGCTTCGGGAATCTTGGCATAACGCTCCATAAACTCTTTCTTGCGTTTACGGAACTCCTTTGTATCGGGAGCATCAAGATCCGGCACCACACTGTCATTTACACAATCATTGTAGAAGGCGAAGATATCCGGAATAAGCACCCCTTTAGGGCAAGGCATACAATAGCGGCAAGCGGTACAGCGTACAGGGCGAGTCTTCTTAAATATCGCCACAGCCTGCTCCAGTGCCTGTTTCTCGTCGACATCGAGAGGTTTGAATTCATTAGACAAAGTATGAATGTTGTCCTTTACATGGTCAAGTACATTCATACCGCTCAGGATAGTGAGCACTCCGGGAAGAGAAGCACAATAGCGGAATGCCCATGAGGCAATACTGCTGTCCGGATTCTTCTGTTTAAGTATCTTTTCCGCATCGGGAGTAAGCTTAGCCAGCATACCACCTCGGCAAGGCTCCATTACCATAATCGGAATACCCTTTGCATGTAAAGTCTCATACTGCTCTTTTGCTCCCAAATCCCAGTCATAGTAGTTCAACTGGATTTGAACAAAATCCCACTCATTGCTATTCAGGATATATTCCAGAGAGTCCATGTCCCCATGGAATGAGAACCCGAGATGACGAATCCTTCCTGCAGCTTTTTCACCTTTCAGATACTCTAAAACGCCTGTCTTTTGATATGCATTCTCAAACTGCTCTTTGCTGGAAAGGGCATGAAGAAGATAGTAATCAATGTATGTTGTCTGAAGTCTGTCGAGCTGAGTCTGAAATGTCTTCTTCCCTGTCTCAAGGCTGTCAATAAGCCATGAAGGCATCTTAGTCGCAATTCTGAGAGTCTCGCGAGGATACTTCTTGAGTGCCTTGCCGGTAAACGGTTCGGAAGTTCCGCTAATGTAATTCCATGCAGTATCAAAATAATTTACACCATGTGCGTAAGCATAGTCAACCAATTGCTGTGCAAGCTCTTCGTCAATCACATTCTCTCCTGTCATAGGGAGCCGCATCATACCGAAAGCAAGCATAGATACCTGTTCATCAGTATCTTTGTAGTTATGCTTACCCACTGTTGCCTCCGGAAATTCAAGTTCTTTCGATTTAGGTGCGCATGTCGCAAATGCCGAGATGCCGCTTCCGGCAACTACCAAGCCTAAAGTACCGGTTCCAAAAATTTTCAAGGCCTCGCGGCGGGACATTTTGTGCTGATTGTTATTTTCCATATAAATAAAAAAAAATTAGTTACAAATCCGATCTGTAAAGATACTGAAAAAACAACAAAAACACACCTGAATCGACAAAAACTTAAAGTAATCAGAAGAGCATTGGGACAAATTCTCCAAGATAGACACGCCAGTTACGCCAGATATGGCCACCGTCACTCTCACGGTACTTGTAAGGGAACTGAATCTCATCTAACTTCTTCATGTAGTCGATAACACCCTGATACAGAAAATCAGTGTTACCACATGCAATCCAATATAGTTTGAAGCCATTATCGCGTTGAGCTTTAAGAAGATTGACAGCCTCATCCTGACCGTCACCGCGAATGCCTCCGGCAGAAAAGATGCCAACATAATCAAAGGTATTAGGATAAGTCATAGAGAGGGTCTGCGAATGGTATCCACCCATTGAAAGGCCTGCTACTGCACGGCCACTCTTCTTCTTGATAACACGATAATTACTTTCAACAAAAGCAATCACATCCGGAAAGGCCTCAACGAAAGTGGCCTTAGGCTGAGTGGCAGGAGCACCACCCATCATTGCCGGTTTGTAAAAACCTTCCTGAGTCTCACCCGGGGCCGCCTGTTGCTGAGGATTACCGTTAGTCATAACTACTATCATCGGTTTGGCTTTGCCTTCGGCAATAAGGTTGTCCATAATTTGGGCGGTACGGCCTAAAGCGATCCAAGCCTCTTCGTCACCACCTGCTCCATGGAGTAGATAGAGCACCGGATATTTCAGCTTACCTGTCTCATAACCGGCAGGAGTATAAATAGTTATACGACGATCATACCCAAGTGTCGGACTGCTGTACCAGCGACGGGTGACACTTCCGTGAGGCACATCATGCACGCTGTAAAGGTCGGCCTGACCACCGCCAATGATAAATACATTTGTGACTGAGGCCACATCCCTGATAAGATACACATTGTTGGGATCTTTGACATTAGGGGTGCCGTCAACTACAAATGAATAGCTGTAAAGTTCACTTGGAAGAGCCTCCGTAGTATATTCCCAAATACCATCTTTTTCAACCATGTCAACAGGTACCGGCACATCCATCTCTATCTCGCGTCCGCCCCAATTGATCTTTGTCTTGGTAGGTTTGATAAAATCACCGGATACCTGCACGGTACGGGCTTTCGGAGCCACATAGCGAAATGTTACGGTATTGTCGGCTTTGATCTCGGGTGAAACGATGTTCTGCCCACCCCATAGAGCCTGCTGTGCTGAAGCGCCAAAGCATACTGCAACCAGCAGAGATAACGATATAATAATTTTTCTCATTGTTATATGATTTAAGATTTGTTACATATTAATCGGTTTTAAAATAATCATTCAGCTTCCTGAGCAGTTTCGGATAACACGCCCTCCAAAATACCCAGTCGTGTGTACCTGTACGAAGAGTATATGTATGTTCAAACTGCACACTCAACAGGTAATTGTGAAGCAATATATTTGCCCCAAGGCAAAGAGGGTCTTCACTTCCACATTCCAATACCAACTCCGGCAGAGAAGCAAAGTTAGAAAAAGAGTAGCCTTTATCTTCAAAAATCTTCTGAAGCGAAGGAGTCGCAGCGGAACCCACTCCCATCACTGCACCACTCATCGAATAGGCCAAACAGAACTTGTCCGGGCAGGTAAAGGCATGATAAACAGCACCATACCCACCCATCGAAAGTCCTGCAACAGCACGGGAATTTTTGTCTGTACGACAAGGATAGTGTGACTCGATATATGGAATTAAATCTTTTTGAAAAAATGTGTCATACCGAATGCCGGAGGTATATCCGTCAACATAAAAGTCATTGTTGCCATCCGGCATCACGACTATCAGTTCGGGGCATACAAGCTTTACAACAGCATTATTTGTAACCGTCAGCGTATTGTTGTTAATCCAGTCGTTGTTGTCTCCTCCCATGCCGTGGAGCAGATAGAGTACGGGATACTTCTTGCCCGAAGTCGCATAATTAGCGGGAAGATAGATGGAAAATACTCCCTTGGCACCGCCAAGATTGTCCGTATCAATTGCAATGTTCTGCACAATAGATCCGGCGGACGGCACTTCAATCTGCTGACCGGGGTCAACAGGCTCCACAGTCGGATCCTTCTTACAGGCGACAGCAGACAAAAGCACTGCAACACTCAGTATGACTTTAATTCCACGCACTACTTATTACCCTCTCTGATTAGATCTCCGAAGCTCACAAGCTCAATCCCGTGATCTGCGATATATTTCTTTACGTCAGGATTAGTATAAAGATCTGTAACAGCCTGACGGTCGATCGCTACGCCTTCATATCCAATATGTCCGAGAGCGCGTATTTCAGGCGTATCAAATGCCGGATGATCAATCGTCATATAGGTTTTGCCCGGTTCCATTTTCGAAAGAGCCTCAATAAATTTAGCCGCACGTTCTTCAACAGGTACACCCATTCCGAATTGCAGTCCTTCATAATTGAGGCCTCCATGAGTAAAAGAGTCTATGTAGGGCAAACCGAACTCAGCGGCCACCTTATTACCTATTTCCGCGATCTCGCGGGAAACAAAAGACCATGCCATGTGCCCGGAAATATGTGTCACATTGGGGATCAGCTTCACTGCAAGAGCAATCTGAGCACGCACCTCAGCCTCAACTTCGGCAAGATTAATCTCCTTGACACGCTCCATCATTGAGCTGTTAGGATAGGCATCCGAAGGAAATGTACCTCTCAAAAAGTAGCCGAACTCATCGCAGAGTGTAGGACATTCCGTCATCGGACGCCATTTGTAATTTTCCCACTCACTCGTCAAAACCACGTGCACACCGACATCCAGACCGGGGTTGGCATTAAGCATTTTCACGGCCTGCGGAAACCACGGACCGACAACCATAACCTCGGCGGAACGGGCAATACCGTCCGTGTAAGTATAAATAACGGCTTCATTCATCGCCTGAGCCCCGCCAATATCATCGGTACGGACTATCAGTCTCTGAGCTTGCGTACTGAGAGAGACACATATCAGTACTGCAATTGCAAATAATAGCTTTTTCATTATTTTATAATATTGATCGGTTCAAGCGGATTCATCACGTTATGAACCTCCTTTTTCCCGCTACGTTTTACCCTGAATGGAAGAGTCCCGCGTATGTCAGCTGATGAAGCTCCCACCATTACCTGATAATCACCCTTATCGACCACCCATGCCGAAAGTTCAGAATTGAACGATGCCAGATCTTCAGTCTTTACCTTCATCGTAACAACCTCGGATTGACCAGGATCGATAATCCCTGTTTTTGCAAAGGCTTTAAGCTCCTTAACCGGCTTGACCAGATCTGAGGCAGGGGCCGCAACGTACAGTTGGACAATCTCTTTACCTGCCACATCACCCTTGTTTGACACACGCAAAGTGACGGTAAAGCCGTCCCTGCTCTTTTCTATATTAAAGTCACTGTATTCATACTCCGTATATGAAAGACCGTAGCCAAACGGATATGATACAGGTGTCGCAAAATGCTCGAAGCAGCGATAGCCTACGAAAATATCCTCTTCATAATTGGTATAATCGATATTTGGACGATTTTGAGGCACCACATTCTGCTTTTGTCCCATCATTGTAGCCAAATCCACCTCTTCTCCTTCCACAGGAAAATTCTTTGTTGAGGCATGATCGGACAAAGAGACAGGAAATGTCATAGGAAGCTTGCCTGACGGATTAACATCTCCTTTAAGAATGTCTGCCACCGTGTTACCTCCTTCCTGACCACCCTGCCATGCAAGTAAAATTGCATCCGGAATATCTTTCCATGAAGCAGTTTCAATCACTCCTCCGATATTCAATACGGCAACAAGTTTTTTACCGGCCTTATGAGTAGCCTCCGCCACCTTTGTAAGTATAGTTCTCTCTTCCGCACTTAATAAAAAGTCGTCTTTCTCTTTCCTATCGGTAAATTCGCCGGAATTACGTCCGATGGTGAAGAATATTATATCGGCTTCATCGACTGCATCAGTGACAACCTTGTCGGAAACTTGATACTCTTTGATCGGCTTTTTACTGAAAAAAGCAGCGAAAGGATTGCCACTCTTGCGGATAGCCTCTTCCTGCTTTGCCTTCTCTTCATTGAGATATTTCTCATAGGCGTTCTGAAGAACGGAATTCAACTGATAGCCAGCATTTGCAAGTCCTTCTCCAAGTGAGATGGAATAAGCCTCATTGACATCTCCACTGCCTGTTCCACCTGATATAAATCTGTATGAAGTGTTGCCGAAAGCGGCAATATTCTTAATATTTTCTCCGAGTGGGAGTGTGCCGTCATTTTTCAGAAGCACCATGCCCTCCGATGCAGACTGACGTGTTACCGCTGCGTGAGCTGCCATATCAGGCTTGTCAGAATATTTATACCCTTTGAAACGTGGTGAGATAACGATCAATTGAAGCAGTCTGCAAACAGAATTGTCAATATCCGCCATTGCCACAAAGCCGCTGTCAAGTCCGGCCAAAATCTGCTCTTTCTGTCCTGGACGTCCCGGCATCATCATGTCATTACCTGCGTAAACGTTTTCACATGCATCAGTGCCGCCATACCAGTCTGTCATAACAAGACCGTTGAAGTGCCATTCGTCACGGGTGATCGTGGTAAGCAGATCTCTTCTTTGAGATGTCATTTTACCGTTTATTTTGTTGTATGACGTCATGATAGTACGGGGTTGTGACTCCTTTACCATGATTTCAAATCCTTTCAGGTAGATCTCACGAAGGGCACGTGTCGTCATTCTTGCATCATTGCCCATACGGTGAGTCTCCTGGTTGTTGCCTGCAAAGTGCTTTGCAGATACACCTACACCATTTGACTGAACGCCGTTAACGTATGCTGCGGCCGTCTTGCCTGTGAGCAACGGATCTTCAGAATAATATTCGAAGTTACGGCCACAAAGTGGATTTCTGTGTATATTCATACCCGGACCGAGAAGGACGTCACATCCATATTCAAGTACTTCATCACCAATGGCCTTGCCGACATCCTCCACAAGAGTTGTATTCCATGTCGAAGACAACAGCGTTCCAATAGGAAATGCTGTGCAGTAATAAGTTTGCTCGGAGCCTTCGCGTATCGGTGAGATACGCAGACCGGCAGGACCGTCGGCAAGTACAATTGAAGGAATACCGAGACGTTCGAGCGGACGTGTCGTTCCGGCTGCGCCGGGAACAAGTATCTGAGTTTGTCCCACTACGGGAGCCTTTGCATTAAATCCTGCCATTCCCATCCCGATAAGTAATTCAACTTTCTCTTCAGTCGTCATGGCGGCAATGACCTCTTCTATATTATTTTCATTCAATTGAGGGGGATTGGCCGGATCGTATGGTGCATTTTTTTTCTCACCCGAGCCGCAAGCTACAGTACATAATAAAGTGACGGCTGCAAGTGATGACGAGATAATATTTTTTAATAATCTGTTCATATTATGATATTATTTTGATGTTTGAAACAACTTTGGAGCAAATTCGCTCAAATAGATTCTCCAATTTTCCCAAATATGGCCTTTACCACTCTCATGGTATTCATATTTATACCCTGCAGCATCAAGTTTTGCACGGTACTCAACATTAGCCTGATAAAGGAAATCGGCACTGCCGATGGCGATATAATAGAGTTTTGGATTTTTTGAGAACTGAATTTTCAAAGTTTCATCCATGTTTTGATAAGCGGCCGGAACTTCCTGCCCCGGCTGTCCCGGTAAAATAGCTGCCGAGAACAACCCCACATAGTCAAATGTATCGGGGAACAATCTTGAGATGTGGAGAGAGTGGAATCCTCCCATTGAGAGCCCACAGATAGCTCTGGCACTCTTTTTTCTGATGACTCTGTAATTGCTTTCGACAAATTTGATCACATCCGGGAATGAAGGCTCGAAGGTGCCATCCATTGAGCCGCAATTGTATGGTTTGTACATACCTTCGCCTGACTCTCCGGGGGCGGACTGATGAAGTGCATTTCCATTAGTCATAACTATAAGCATCGGTTTCGCCTTGCCTGCAGCAATAAGATTGTCTAGGATCTTAGCTGCGCGACCGAGCGTTGTCCATGCCTCTTCGTCTCCTCCCATTCCGTGAAGCAGGTAGAGAACCGGATATGATTCCTTTTTATTGGTTTCATATCCGGCAGGTGTATAAACCGTCATCCGTCGCTCCTTTCCGAGAGTAGGACTGTTGTACCAAACTCTTGAAACCGTACCGTGCGGCACATCCTGGACACTGTACAGATCACCTTTCTCACCCTTGATGATGAAGATATTTGTAAATGAAGAGATATCCCTTGTCATATAAGCATTTGCCGGATCGAGAATTCTCAGTCCGTCCACCACAAAGTTGTAGCTGTAAAGCTCTGAAACAAGAGGTTCTGACGTATAGAACCAAAATCCATCCTTCTCTACGAGATCTGCAACTCCGGGGGCATCAAATACACCGAAAGGAGTCGCCATTTTCTGAGTTGGGAGAAAGTCTCCCGTAATCTGCACTTTGACTGCCTTTGGCGCCATTATGCGAAAGGTAACCGAATTGTCAGGATTGATTTCCGGACTGACAATCTGAGGACCTCCCCAGAGAGCTTGCTGCGCGAACGCAGACAAGCTCAAAGTGAGGGAAAATAGTAATATTGATAGTTTTTTCATAGTATAAATGTTATTGTAACGGACCTGTATAATTAAAGCGTACATCACCTGATGTAGTGGTATAAATTCCCGAAATAGTGTAGTTAGCGCCATCCTTTGTGACACTTATTTCACCTCCTGTTATGGCAGCTACGGCACCGGCAACGCCATTGTTAATAGGCGTTATTGCAGAGCCCCATATTCCCATATCAAAGCCATATATCTCAAGAGTACTGTAACCCGCTACAGCACAGCCCACTGTCGCTAAAGCGGCAGGAGTAACGGCATAGACTCCGGGTGTCAAGGCATTTTCATTGCAAATGAAGTCGATAGAGAGCATATTACCCGTACCGGTGTAAACAGCACTCCATCCCGATACGACATAAGACATACCTGCCTGAAGTACTTTTACGGTATAAGTATAAGGAGCCGCTCCTGTCTGGGTCTGACCGCTTGCAGAGCCAAGTACCGAATAGACTTCCAACTGCTCAGCCTTAATGTTGATATTGGTGGTAGATGGAACTGAATTTGCATCGGTCACTGCGACATTTTGCCCCTTTATCGTGTAGGTATTATTGCTGCCTTTCTCGATAGTAATGGTATTGCCTGCCGCAATATAATATTCTTTACCTCCCTCGATGATATAGCTGCCTCCTTTTATAATACCCATGCCCCATGCAGACAGATCCACGCAGTATCCATTGGCCATCTGACCCGGACGCGAAGCATATTCTGCCACTGCATAAGTGCCTGCAATTGAAGTAGCACCTTCTGCCAAAATCGGCTGCAACATAGCCACAATCTTACCATCCTGATCGGTAATGGTCGTATTGTAATACATAACACCGGGAACAACCGATCCTGTCGCATCATAGACTGCACTCGGTACAATAGAATAAGTATTGTAACCTGAAGCATTCTGAATAACAATACCCGAATAACTTGTGCTGAAAACGGTCCCGTCTTCACAGATAATCAAAGCACTGAGTGCATATTCACCATCTTTATCGGCAACAGGAGTAACGTTAATTTCACCTCCGGTAATAGGAGTAGTGCCTGCAACGACATTGTTTACCATATTGGTAATATATGACTGAACGGCTGTAAATGTCCCGTTTTCCGTAGACTTGGAGATTTTATAGGTTCCGACTGCCAAAGGATCCGTTGAACTTACGAGTCGAAGTGTAAGATATTTACCGCTGCCGGAGATCACATCCGGATTCTCTTCGGTATTGTAAGAGAGGCTTTTATTACCTACACTTAAAGTAAGTACATTCAGCCCGTTTTCCACGGCCAATGTGCCTGTAAGAAATTTGGCTGCAATATCATTGTTTACGACACGAGACGGTTGAACAACACCCGTTCCTTTGGCAAATGAAAGGGACTCCGAGCCGTTGTGTGTCACGGTTAATGAGTGAAGCCCATTTTCAGCAATATTGACGCTCCCTGAAGAGATGCTGACTTTATTGCCATTTTCATACAAAAAACTTTCAGGTAAAACAGAGTTTGCGCTGAATTTGGAAGAAGCGGAGTAAGTGCCCTCAAAAGTTGAAACGCCTGTATTGGGCAATACTACTGCCAGCAATCCACGGCTTGCACCATCAGGATCACAGAAGCTGATGCTGTACTTTGCAACATTGGGAACGACAGTGCTTATGCCATTGGTTGTTTGCACCAATTCGGCAGTAGAGACCGAATAGTAATCATCATACGGAACCGAGAAATTTGTCAGTTCGTCCCATGGCTTCAGTGTTTCACACGCCGATATCAGAAAGGCGATAGCAATAACACTTATAATAATGGATAATATTTTTTTCATACGTGTATAATTTAAAGATTATTTCGCATCCTCAAGGACGACACCTCCCCAACCCGGATTTTGTGTCAGTTTCTGGTTGGAGATTATTTCGGCTTCAGGGAAAGGCAGTAACTCGCTACGCCCGGTCTGGAAGCCATAACTTGCATTTTTGTACGTGGTACGATCGATATTATAAGAGCCGTCTGAATTAAAGCCCTTAAACAGAGGAATATACGCTCCCTGATCCGGCAATGATGAACTTTTAACGTCTCCCCAGCGAACCAAATCGATAAATCTGGTCCCCTCAAGCCACATTTCAAAACGCTTTTCAGTTTTCACATTCTCCATTGAGAGGCCCGTAGTAGGCGCACCTGCACGATTCTGAATTGCATTCAAAGCAGCAAGACCGCTTCCGTCGTCACCTGTTTGGGCGCAAGCCTCGGCATAAAGCAACAAAACCTCGGCATAACGCATCCAGCGCGGATTACCGTTATATACAAAGCCATAGCCATCTGCAGGAACATCTTTAGGATCCGAGTGCCATTTCCAGTCGAGATATCCGACACAACCATATAGGTAGGTTTTTGCAAGGCCGCCTGCTCCCATCTCGACAGCTGTTTCCCAATCTTTAACGTACGCATTAAAACGGGCAGAGTTGCCTTCATGTTTCAAGAAAGCCTGCACAAAATCCTCTTTAGGGTTAAAAAATCCCCAGCCTACCGAATACGTCTGAGAAGGCATCCCTTTCAAGTCGGTACTGCGCCACCCCAACATCAGGTGGAAGAGGGAGTAATTTGCCCATACATTGGCGGCAGAATAAATAGTATTACTTTCAAAAATCGCCTCTCTGCTCCATTCATTATCGGAAGATGAGAATAGCTTTTCCAAAGTGGCACCGTCAACCAAACCATACAGACCGGAATCAATTACCTTCTTCAAAGTAGTTCTGGCTCCCGAATAGTCACCGCTCATTACCTGAGCTTTTCCCATAAACGCCAATGCTGCCTCTTTTGTAAGGCGGGTAGCTGTACGGTCTTCCATTGATTTCTTTGACGGCAATACTGCTGCAGCCTCCGACAGGTCATTGATAATAAATGCCCACATCTCGGCCGGAGTACTGTTTGGCTGTTGATATTCGCTGCTTCCTTCAAAGACATGATCTACAATCGGAGGAGTACCCCAAAGCATTGTCAATTGGGTATGAGCCCATGCTCGCGCTGTTTTTGCCTCTGCGATACAACGATCAATCGCCGCACTCTGCCCGACAGAGAATTTACTCAAGAGCACGTTTGAATAGTAGATAATCTGGTAATATTGGCTGTAAGGACCGGAAATAGTGGTATTGTTCGGAGCAAAACGGTATTCGTTCATCTGCTCGTAGTTTGCATTGTCACCACGTCCGCCACCTCCACAACATGCATCATCGGAGATTAAGTTCTTAATAAAGAAATCATTGTACCATGTGCCTTTCCATGTAGCATACACGACTGTAATTGCTGCAAAGGCATCCTCATCAGTAGAATAATAACTATTCTCATCTACAACGCCTTTTTGCCGAATCTCAAGCAAATCGGAATTGCAGGAAGTTGCCATTATTCCAAAGAGAGCGACAACTGTATATATAATATGCTTTTTCATTGTATTCATGTGTTAAAATGTAACATTAAGACCAAAAGTCATCTTCTTGGAGATAGGATATGATCCCTTATCCAGACCCATAC
The DNA here is from genome assembly GCA_028691975.1 of Bacteroidales bacterium. Taxonomy (GTDB): domain Bacteria; phylum Bacteroidota; class Bacteroidia; order Bacteroidales; family UBA932; genus Cacconaster. Next base: position 12,760 of record JAQUYF010000047.1, read on the forward strand.
CTGAAGTTGAGCCGGCAGATGAAGCCTCAGGATCAAACCCCGGATACTTGGTAAATGTAAACCAATTGTCAAGTGAGACATAAAGACGCAAATTTTGAATAAAGATTTTCTTCGTCAATTTCTGCGGCAGAGTGTATCCCAACTGAATCTGTTTGATCTTGAAGTATGAACCGTCAAATATATTGGCATCAGAATACCAATAGTTTTCTTCGCCCACTGCATTTGGACGCGGACGTGACGCTGTCGTATTGGTCTCCGTCCAGCGCTCGTCATAATAGAAAGACATTCTGTTACGTTTAGGATAGTCCGTACGTGTCATGAACAGCCAGATATCGTTGCCCTGTGAGCCGCTTCCAAAGATTGTCAAATCCAAACCTTTCCATGCGGCACTCAAAGTAATACCATACGTAAAATCAGGAATGGCATTTCCAATATCCGTCTTATCATTCGGAGTGATGGCCCCATCTCCGTCAAGATCCTCAAATACAGGGTTCCCTGTTGCATCATCTACATCTTTGAATTTATATCCATAAAAATACCACACAGGGTGCCCTGCTTCAAACATTGTAACTGTAGATGTGTGCATATTTGAACCGGCAATCCTCGATACTGTAGGATCCAACTCTTCCACTCTGTTATTAAGAGTGGCAAAATTGGCATTCACGCTATATGCAAAATCACCCACCTGATCTCTCCATGAGATCTCTCCGTCAAAACCGCTATTTTTAACGCGACCTGCATTCATTGTAACACTTGTCGCTCCCGTTTCGTATGGAGGAACAACTGCCAGCAACAGTCCCTTGGTTGTCTTAGTGTACCAGTCGGCTGTAATTGACAATCTGTCACGGAAGAAACGTGCATCAAGACCTATATCAATCTGTTCTGAGGTTTCCCACTTCAAATCCGGATTGGAAAGGCCGTAAGGAGCCGAACCATAGGAGAATGCTCCTGTACTGTCATATTGATATGACCATGACCCTACGGAAATAGAAGTGGTATAAGGATATCCACTCAATACCCCGATGTTACCATTCTGTCCCCAACTCGCTCTCAATTTTAAATATGAGAGATACCGGCCTTTGGTCACATCCTGCATAAACTCTTCATTGCTTATCGTCCAGCTACCCGAAACTGACGGGAAATAACCCCAACGGTTCTTGGCAGCAAGTTTTGACGAATCAAAAGCATCTGCCCTGAAGATACCCTGGATCATATAGCGGTTATCATAATTCCAGATAAGACGTCCGAAATATGAAATAGATGAAGATTCACTCGGAATACCGGATACAGAGTCATTACAGTCAGATAACAGATAAGACAGATATCTGAAGTTCTCCTCGTAACTGCGAAGCTGATCTCCACTGCCTGTAATATAATTGGAATCCGAATGGCGATATGACATACCGGCCATTGCAGTAAAGCTGTTTTTACCCAAGTTAAACATATAGGTTGCGTAATTTTCCCATTGATAATAAAGAGAATTGCTTACCGTACCGCTCAAGCTGTATGCATTGCTGAAGATCTGATCATCGACATAATAGGGATAAGAGTAGGATGAGCTGTTAGAGTATCCGAGACGATATCCCAACTTGGATGTCACCACCAAACCTTTGATTGGAGTGAAGTCGGCATACATTGTCCCCAGCACATTCATCCCGCCGGCTGTGTTGTCCGTGCGGTCACGTGCGATTAACGGATGCATATCATTGTTGCGGTTAAACATTGAAACGCTGAAATAGCGTCCCTGATCGTCACGCAGATAATTTTTACCTTCAATGATCTTGTCTTTCATAAACTGAGGAAGGGTTGCTTCTGTATAGTAAGCGGGAGTAAGAGGGTCCATAACCAAAGCTGAAGCCATAAATGAGCCGTATTCAGATCCTTCGGATACCGCATTGTAGCGATATTTCTCAATTGAATTGGTGGTACCCACTTTTAACCATTTCTTTATTTGATAATCGGCATTAATCTGTGCATTGAGACGATTGTAAAAGTCTTTATTGCCTCTTACAACACCGTCATCATTATAATAAGTCAAAGAAGTAAATAGATTGCCGCGCTCATTGCCACCTGTGAAACCGACAGTGTGACGCTGCATGATACCGTTTTCGAAAGCCACATCTGCCCAATTCGTATTGGTATGACCATCATAGTTTGCAAGAATATCCTCACGGGAAATCAGATTTCCCTCATACATATAATTGATGTATTCCTGCGCCTGCATAAATTTTGGAACATTTGCCAAAGACTGGATCGCATACTGCATATCATAGAACACGCGTCCTTCACC
>JAQUYF010000048.1:0-12761 GCA_028691975.1 Bacteroidales bacterium
AAGGAAGATTAAAAGCAGCAGTACCCCACAGACTGATAAGACGAGATCCTCTCCTGAGGCTCCATTTCTTGCCGGAGCCACAACACCGTTTAGGACCAGGTAACTATCCGTCCATGCCTCCTGTATTGGGCTTATCGTCTCCTCAATAGCCATTAATTTCCGCGTTTTGCTTTGTAACCGAGAGAATTGAGAATTACTACTATCTTATCTCTGAAGTCTCCCTGAATGATAATCTCACCATCCTTGACAGAACCACCTGTACCACATTTGTTTTTAAGTATTTTGCCAAGATCGACAAGATCGTCTTCTCTTCCGATAAAGCCGGTAACCAATGAAACCTGTTTACCTGCTCTGTTTCTTCGGTCTATTGAGACTATTAACTTCTGCTTATCCGGATCGAGCGTCTGAATCTCTTCCCTTTCCTCGTCGGGACACTCAAAATTAGGGTTTGTTGAAAAGACAATAGGCATGCTTCCAATTATTTTCGCGCAAAGTTAGTTATAAAAAACTAATTCTTATCTTTGTGGTTTGAACGTTAATCAACCATGTAATGGAAAAAAAGAAATTTACACGGATAAACAATATTGTTGCGATTGTCATTCTTCTGATATCCTCCTTTGTTTATCTTTCCACAATTGAGCCCACAACCAGTTTCTGGGATTGCGGAGAATTTATTGCATCATCCTACAAATTAGAGGTAGGTCACCCTCCCGGAAACCCCGTGTTCAACCTGTTTGCAAGATTTTTTACCATGTTTACGGATAGCACGCACGCTGCAATGGCTGTAAATGCCATGAGTGCGCTGTGCTCAGCTTTTACCATCTTTTTTCTTTACCTTTCTATTGCCCACTTCGCAAGAAGAATTTATGAGAAGAGAAATCAAACTATATCCTTGGGTAATGCTATTGCTATTTTCGGGGCCGGTGCTGTCGGTGCCCTGGCCTACTGTTTTTCGGACACATTTTGGTTTTCAGCCGTGGAAGGAGAGGTTTACGCGATGTCATCTCTCTTTACTGCCATCGTGTTTTGGGCCATCTTAAAATGGGAAGAAGATGATTCGAAGTATGCTGACAGATGGATTGTCTTGATTGCATTATTGATGGGACTTTCTATCGGAGTGCATCTTTTAAATTTGCTGGCAATTCCTCCGATCGTCTTCACATACTATTACAAAAAATCATCCAAGATAACATGGAAGGGCATTATTGGGGTATTTTTACTTTCTATTGTAATACTTGCTTTCATACTGTTCTTTATAATTCCATATATTCCAAAGATTGCCGCTCTGTTCGACAGAATGTTTGTCAACGGTTTTGGAGCCAAATTCAATATCGGAGCAACCGTCTTTATGGTGGTTTTACTTGCTGCCTGCTTCTTTGTTCTTTACCTTCTCAGAAAGCAAGATAAAGCTGTATGGCATACTATAGTATTGTGTTTTACTACGATACTTATCGGTTATTCTACTTTTTCGATGGTTATCATCCGTTCTTCCGCCAACACACCAACCAACGAATATCAGCCTGATAACCCTTACACTCTTGTAAGATATTTAGGCCGGGAACAGTACGGAAGTGCGCCTTTAATTTACGGTCAGGCCTATACTTCTCCTTATGATGTACAGTCTCAGCCGTACTACACTCCTTTGAATGATGCTTATTACAGGGCAGAAAACATCACGCCTCGTTACCCTTCAGGAGCAAAGATGTTTTTCCCTCGTATGTGGAACTCATTTGACAGCAGATACTCCGCATTTTACGACTCATATACGGGAGGCAAGTTCAGAACTAAAACTTATATGGACGGCGGGGAACTCAAAAAGACTAAAATGCCTTATTTTAAAGATAATCTTGCATTTTTCTTTGACTTCCAAGTCAATTACATGTACATACGCTATTTCATGTGGAATTTTGTCGGCAGGCAAAACGATTTTCATGGGGATACTCCAGGCAATCTGACAAAAGGAAATTGGGAAAGTGGTATTAAATTCATTGATAATGTCAGACTCGGAGATCAGTCGGACGGACCGGATATTCTCGTACACAACAGAGGCAAGAACCACTATTTCTTTTTACCTCTGATACTCGGACTGATCGGATTTTTCTTCCAGTTAAAGCATGACAGCAGAAACAATTGGATCACAGCCCTGTTATTTTTGCTCACCGGTCTTGCTATTGTGCTTTACCTCAACCAGCCTCCGTATCAGGTCAGGGAACGAGACTATGCGTATGCAGGTTCTTTCTACGTCTTTTGCATTTGGATTGGTTTGGCAGTAGTTGCAATCCAATCATGGCTTGAAAAGGGAAAAGGATCTGTTGTGGTCTCTTCTTTAGTGACTTTAGCCTGTCTTTGTGTTCCTATCCTGATGGGTTGTGAAAACTGGGATGATCACGATCGCAGCGGACGTTATACGGCGAGAGATTTGGCATATAATTACCTGATGGGGACGGATCCCAATGCTATAGTGATCACTCACGGCGACAACGATACTTTCCCTCTCTGGTATATCCAGGAGGTAGAGCACGTGCGAAATGATATCCGTATTGTAAACACTTCACTACTTGGGACGGATTGGTACATAGATCAAATGAAGAACAAGCAGTACGACTCAGATCCACTGCCGATTACTCTTGAAAGAAAGCAATATCTGTATGGAACGAATGACTATCCTTACGTACTGAACGCAATAAAGAGACCCGTTTTGGCATCTGAAGCCATTGATGTTTTCAGAAATCCAAAATACGTACTCAATGATGGAAAGACCGACTTTATACCGGCAAAAACTCTGTTAATCCCTGTCAATAAGGAAAATGTTAAGAAATATCATATTGTGGCCGAAAAAGATTACGATAAAATCGTTGATACGGTTACGCTTACCATTTCCGGTGACCGTTTTGGTAAAACGGACCTTATTATCCTTGATATTCTTGCACATTATGATTGGGACAGACCTATTTACTCTGTTGTTCCAGGAGCGGATGTCGATCTCGGGCTGCAGTCATGGATGCAATATGAGGGTTTGCTTTACAAGTTTATACCTATAAGGACTGAAGATTACAGGAAAAATCCTCATATTGACACAGATAAGATGTACAACAATCTTATGAATGTCTATCGTTTTGATTCTTTGAAGGATTCTACAATTCATGTTGACTATCAGAACATATATACATTCTGTGCTGTTTCTCCTATCAGAGATATATTCGCCACTACCGCTGAAGCCCTTGTAAATGAGGGACAAAACGCAAAGGCGATTGATCTGTTGGACAAATGCATGGATATCCTTCCCGAAAAGAGTTTTCCTTACAACCTTACGCCTATGCACTCTCTGAACGAGTTTTCGATACTGAATGTTATTGAACTCTATCTGACATTGGGAGAAAAGGATAAGGCTAAGGCCCTTGCAAATGCCTTTGCAGATGAGACTACTGCAATGGCAAGACATTATGCCACACCTGTAGGGAAAGATATGATCTCTCAAGAAGATGCTGCTTCAAATATCTCTTACATCTACTATTTGGTAAAGATGATGAAGGATCACGGTGAAAAAGAATTTGCCCAATTGCTCGAAAGCAAAATAGGCAAATTCTATATGGATACTGAAGAAAAGGCTAAATAAAACTAAGCCGGTTTAAGTTCAACAGTGAAGTGTCTCATGATAGGCAGTTCCTTTGTGATTACGTACCCCTTTGTGATAGATTCACGTCTGTCATACACGTTCTTCAGTGCGGCTGCTATATAATCCATGTGATTGTTGGTATATACACGACGCGGGATAGCCAAGCGTAACAACTCAAGATCCGGATATCTGTTCTCACGGGTATCCGGATCTCTGTCTGCCAACAAGGATCCTATCTCAACCCCTCTGATACCTGCTTCAAGATACAGTTCTATTCCCAATGTTTGAGCTATAAATTGCTCTTTAGGAACGTGTGAAAGCACTTTTTTTGCATCCACAAAGATAGCATGTCCGCCGGCCGGTCTTTGATAAGGGATACCGTACTCATCAAGTTTCATCCCCAAATACTCAATTTGTTTGATTCTTGTCTCCAAATACTCAAATTCAGTTCCCTCATAAAGGCCTTGAGCCAAAGCATTCATGTCTCTTCCGGACATACCGCCATAGGTGATATAACCCTCAAACATAATGTTGTACATCTGACATTTCTGCCAATCCTCCTTATCTTTAAATCCAATAAAGCCTCCGATATTGACAATAGCGTCTTTTTTAGAGGACATTGTCATATAATCTGCATACGAAAACATTTCATTGCTAATCTCACGAATAGACTTCTTTTCATAACCTTTCTCTCTGGTCTTGATAAAATAGGCATTTTCAGCAAAGCGGGCCGAATCTATCATTACTTTTACCCCATACTTTTTGGCTAATTTGGATATGCCTTTAATATTTTCCATAGAAACAGGCTGTCCACCTGCAGTATTATTGGTAACGGTTACCACGATTGCGGGAATCTTTTCAGCAGGGTATTTTTTTAGGACATCTTCGAGCTTTCCCAAGTCCATATTTCCCTTAAATGGGATTTCAAGTTCTGTGTTCTTAGCCTCATCAATTGTACAATCGACGGCATGGGCCTTTCTAAACTCAATATGGCCCTTTGTGGTGTCGAAGTGAGAATTACCGGGCAGAACATCTCCCTCTTTAATAATGGCCGAAAAAAGAACGTTTTCGGCCGCTCTCCCCTGATGAGTCGGGAGGAAATAAGGGAATCCGGTAATTTCTTTAATACTGTCTTTTAACGCGTAATAAGACCTGGCTCCGGCGTAACTTTCGTCACCCTCCATTATAGCTGCCCATTGTTTGTCACTCATTGCTCCTGTTCCCGAGTCGGTCAACAGATCAATGAAGACATAGTCACTTTTAAGATTAAACAAGTTATAATTAGCTTCTTTAATCCATTTCTCTCTGTCTGAACGAGAGCTTTTCTTAATTGTCTCTACAGTTTTAATTTTGTAGGATTCTGCAAAAGGAAGTTTCATTTTATTATTATTTTACTTGACAAAGTTAAAAAAAATAAGAGCAATAGTAACTACTGCTCTTATTTTTTAACTCAAATAGTACTAAATACTATTTTTTCTTTTTCGCCATAATCTTTTTCTCTTTTCTAATATTTAGATCATACATGATAGGAGTACCTACGAATATTGAAGCATACGTACCTACAATGACACCTATTGTTAAAGAGACGGCAAAACCTCTGATGCTTTCACCTCCGAATATTGAGATTGCAATCAATACAACCAATGTGGTAAGTGATGTATTAATGGTTCTTGAAAGAGTACTGTTCAAAGCTTCATTGACATTCTGCCTCAATGGACGGGTAGGATAAAGAGCCTTGTACTCACGAATACGGTCAAATATAACTACGTTATCATTGATAGAGTAACCGATAATCGTCAAAACGGCTGCAATAAATGTCTGGTCTACATCCAATGTAAACGGCAATATTCCTGAGAAAATTGAATAGAAGCCTACCATGATAATAGTATTGTGAACCAATGAAGAAACACCACCGACACCCCATGTCCAATTAGTGAATCTTATTGCGATATAACCGAAGATGGCTATCAAGGCAAGAACAACTGCTATAATCGCATCTCTCTGCATCTCACTCGCTACGGAAGCGTCTACACGGTCTGAACTTACAATACCGTTAGGATTGTCTATTGTGGAAGTAAACTGCTCAAGGGTAAGTGGAGTCGCAAAGAAGTCTTTTGTAGCGTTGTACAACATTCCTTCTATCTTCTTATCCGTTTCAATTGACAAGTCGGAAACCATATACTTGGTGGTTACTCTAACTTGTGATGAGCCGCCAAATTGCTTAACCTCTGCTGCTTCACCAAATTCGTCCATGGTGGCAGCCCTGACTTGCTCTGGAGTGACCGGAGTATCGAATCTTAATACATAAGTTCTACCACCGCTGAAATCAACACCATAAGAAAATCCCTTAGTGAAGCATGATACAAGGCAAGCTAAGCAAATAGCACCGGAAACAATGTAAGCGATCTTTCTCTTCCCGAGGAAGTCGATCTTTGTATTCTGTAAGAAATTTCTGGTTGCGGGAGAGTCAAATGTAATATTCTTATTACGTCTAAGTCTGTCTTCAAACAGAAGTCTGGTAATGAAAATCGAAGTACATACTGAAGTGATGATACCGATAACCAAAACTGCGGCAAAACCCTTGACGGCACCTGAACCTGTGAAATACAAAATTATACCTGTGATAATAGTTGTCAACTGTCCGTCTATGATGGCTGAATATGCATTCTTATAACCATCGGCAATCGCCAAACGAAGGGCCTTTCCGGCTCTTAATTCTTCCTTTATACGCTCGTAAATAATAACATTCGCATCCACGGCCATACCCATTGTCAATACCAAACCTGCAATACCGGGCAATGTCAATACAGCTCCAAATGAGACCAAAGCGCCGAACAGGAAGAGCACGTTGCACAACAAAGCAATATCGGCAACAACACCTGCCCGTCTATAGAAGATAATCATGTATATCAATACAAGAACAAAGGCAAGTATAAAGGAAATCATACCGGATTTGATAGAGGCACTACCCAAAGATGGACCGACTACCTGTTCCTGAACAATCCTTGCAGGAGTTGACAACTTACCTGACTTCAACACTGTTGACAAGTCATCAGCCTCTTCCTGAGAGAAGTTTCCGGTAATTGAAGAACTACCTCCTGATATTTTATTCTGTACATTAGGATATGAGTAAACTGAACCATCCATCACGATTGCAATCTGCTTTCCAATATTTTGTTCTGTTATAACCTCCCAATCGGCAGCACCTTTTCTGTTCATAGTCATACTGACCTCAGCTGCTCCGGACATTTGATTGTAGTTAACCCTTGCAGAGGTAACAACGCCGCCATCCAAAACGGCACCCTTACCAACCGAACTCTTAAGAGCCACCAATTCAAAATAGGTGTCAGCCGGAACGCCCTCACCTGAAAAGGCTTTGAAGCTCCAAGCCGGAACGAAATCACTCGGAAAGGCAACACGGGAAGTTCTTAGCCAATTGTTGATGGCTGCTGTATCACGATAGTGAGCCAATCCCAGGAGTGCCGTATTTCCACCGTAAATCTGAAGTTTTGAGAAAAGAGGATTCTCTTTGGCCATAAAATCTGCAGACTCTGTATCTTCTTGAGAAACAGCTGACGCCAACTCTTCCTCTACACTATTCTTACTTTCAACTTTTTCAGGCTCAGCTGCCTTAGCGGGAGCCACCCCTTCATTTTGCTGCTTAATCTCATCATTAAGTTCCTGGAGATAAGGCATAATCTCTTGCGCATTGTATGTCTGCCAAAATTCAAGAGAGGCTGTTCCCTGGAGAAGCTTTCTAACACGCTCCGGTTCTTTAACACCCGGAAGCTCAACAAGAATACGTCCTGTTCTGGCAATCTTTTGGATATTCGGCTGAGCAACACCAAACTGGTTGACACGTCTTTCAACAACAGCATAAGAGTTGTTGATTGCACTCTCAGCTTCAGCCTGCAACAGTGAGATGATCTCCGCGTTTGTAGCTTTTGACTTATTGGCAACATCACCGCTGAGCTTTTCCAGATCAATATCAAAAGACATTCTCTGATCCGGAGCAATCTCCTGCCAAGCCTCACCAAACAATGTGATGAAGTCTGTATGAGTCTCTGCAGCCCTTTTACCTGCCAAAGCCATAACCTGCTCAAATACAGGGGTCGTCTTTTCGCGGGCACAATTACGAACAAGTTCAGCCAAATCTAACTGAAGCATTACGTTCATACCACCTTTCAAGTCCAAACCGAGATTAATTTCTTTCTCTTTTACATCTTTGTACGTATAAGAGAAATAAACTTTCTTATTAGAAACCGAATCTAAATAATCCTTGTTAGAAACTGTTCTGATTGAATCGAGAAAGAAAGCCTTGTTTAAATCAGAAACGGCACTGAAAGAACTCTTCTGTTGCTCATTCTCTACCGTCTTTTCAGCATATTTGGCAGCTTTTTTCTCCTGCCTGTATGTAGCCCACGTAAATGATAGTTGGAATATGCAGGCCAACCCGATTAAAATTGCCACAAAACGTATGGCGCCTCTACTTTGCATGTATTTTAACTTTTAAAAATTATTATTTCTGCGCAATATTTTCGTTTTCACCTCGAAAATAGGGTGCAAAATTACTATTTTTTCTTAATATATAAAGTATTTTCTATTTTTGTCTCACTTTTTTGATGATGTAAATGAACGTAGCCCGTAAATATACAATTCTTTTCTGCTTATTTTTCACATCCATTTTACTACATGGACAAAATGTGGGAGACTCACTTAAGCGGGCCGAAGAATATCACAACAACTACGAGTTTGACAAAGCAATCAATATTTATTCCTCCTTGCTGGAAAACGTTGCCGACTCTGTCTTGAAAAATTCCATTATGACGAAGATGGTTCAGAGTGAAAACGGAAAAAACATGCTTCAATATGCTACACCTCCTAAAGTGCTCGCAACCAAGACCGTTTCAGTTGATGATTTTTATCTCTACTATTCTCATTTCCAAAACAATTCCTGGGCAAAAATCCCGAATACTTTTGTAAGAGAAGGGTGGCATCCATACTACTCGGCAGTCTATTTTCCCGGGAAGGCAAAACAAATTTTCTTTTCATCTCAGGACAATAGCGGGACTTGGAATATTTATTCCTCTGACTGTAAGGGAGATTCCTTATGGACTATCCCCTCTTTAATAAATGAAAATATTACTTCTCCGGAAGATGATATCTTTCCCATTCTGAGCCCTTCTGGCAAAGAGTTGTACTTTTCGTCAGCCGGTCTTTTCGGAATGGGTGGATACGACCTGTTTGTAAGCAGGTGGGATGAGGAGTTACACGACTGGGGGACTCCTGAAAATTTGGGTTTTCCTTTCTCTTCCCCCTACGATGATTTCCTGTTTTGTGACACTCCGGACGGCAACTTCTCCGTCTTTGCCTCCAACAGAGGGTGTTCAGCCGACAGTATGACCATCTATGTTATAGCTTTTGAAAACACTCCCGTTAAAAAGGCTGTAAATTCTCTCTCTCAAGCGAGGTCCATTGCACAACTCCTTCCCATTAAAAAGGATGCACCTTCAGCAACCGCCTCTCAAAATGAACATGTATCACATGCCGATTCCATCTTTTCCCAATACTCTTCTCTTTTGTCATCTCTAAGAAAAATGCAGGACACACTATCATCTATCCAATTGGATCAGAATAAAAACAGAGAACTATATTCCACTATCGGTAATAATGATGAGCAGAAGGCCATTGGGAAAAAGCTGCTTCAAGCAGAAACTCTCTCTCTCGAAATACAATCCCGCATTAGTTTAACGTCCGACAAGATACAGGAGATGGAGATGAATTTTCTTGGCAAAGGAGTTGTCATCAACCTCGAAGATCTCTCTGATACTCCTGCCCAGGAAACAACTGTTTCTCCAGAATATTCTTTTGCGAAGCAGATGTTTGGAGAGATCGGAAACCTTCCGTTTGAAGTGCCTGAGGAGACTTTTGACTATTCATTCAAGATCTTGGATACAGCTGTTCTTGCCCAAAGCGATATACTCTTGGATACCCTGGTATATCAAATTCAACTCTTTGTAACATCGCACAAAGTGATGCTTAAGCAGTTGCACGGCTTGAGTCCCGTCTTTGAAAATCGTCTTTCCTCAGGGAAATACCAATATACCGTCGGATTATTCTATTCGTACAAAGAAGTTCTTTCTCACCTCAACACGGTTAAAAAGAGAGGATTTCCTTCTGCCTTCATAATTGCTTCTAACCGTGGGAAAAACCTTCCAGTCTCAAAAGCAAGAGTATTAGAGGCAACATACATCTCTCAATCCAAGTATAGCGTTGTACTTGAACAGTTTCCTGATGGTATTCCCGACCAAATTGTTGCATTGATAAAAGACCACTGCACAAAAGATATCGCAAAAAGCATCACGGCAGATGCAATTCTCTATATAATTGCCCCTTTCGAAACTCGAAAAGAGGCCGAAAACCTTGCTTCCATTCTTGTTGGGGAGGGAGTTGAAGGTGTTATTATTGAAAAACTAAATTAAAAATATATGGGACTGATTATCACACTTATAGTATTAGGCATCATCCTAATTATTGCGGAGATCCTTATTATACCGGGCTTTGCCATTACAGGCATTTTGGGAGTTATTTCTCTTGGAGCATCTTGTTATTTTGGATTTAACTACTATGGACAGACAGGAGGCATTATTGTGCTTATCGTTGATATTCTGCTTATCACTTGTTTTATCTTCTTTGCCTTGAGATCCAAAACCTGGAAAAAAATCTCACTGAACACCAATATCGACTCAAAAGTTGATTCACAACCGGAAGAAAAAGGTATTGAAGCAAAGAGTGAAGGTGTCACGGTAACACGTCTTAATCCGATGGGACGCGCCCGTTTTGGGGATAAAGAAACTGAGGTACGTTCACTTGACGGCATTATTGATCCTAAAACAGAAATTGTCGTAGCATACATCGAAAACGAGAAAATCTTTGTAAATAAAAGATAGGCATATCCGCGAATATTACCTACCTTGCATCGAAATATTAAAATCTAATTAAATATCATATTATGGGAAATGTAGCAACAGTACTTATCTGGATTGGTGTCGGCATTGTCGGATTGATCATTTTTCTATGGTTTTTTCCTGTCACAATGTGGTTTCAGGCACTTATCTCGGGTGTTAGAATTTCACTCATCCAGCTTGTTCTTATGCGTTGGAGAAAAGTTCCACCGGGAACAATTGTAATGGCCATGGTAACAGGCACTAAAGCCGGCCTGAGTCTCAATGCCAACGAACTTGAGGCACACTACCTTGCTAAAGGTAATGTTCCAAAAGTAGTAAATGCTTTGATATCTGCGGATAAAGCCAATATCGCTCTTGATTTTAAAATGGCTGCCGCTATCGACCTTGCCGGTCGTGATGTATTTGAAGCCGTACAAATGTCTGTTAATCCGAAAGTTATCAACACTCCTCCTGTCACAGCTGTTGCAAAGGACGGTATCCAGTTGATTGCAAAAGCCCGTGTCACCGTTCGAGCCAACATCAAACAGTTGGTCGGTGGTGCAGGAGAAGAGACAGTCCTCGCACGTGTCGGCGAAGGAATTGTGTCAAGCATTGGTTCCGCTGCTTCACATAAAGAAGTTTTAGAAAACCCCGACTCTATCTCTAAAGTAGTTTTAGATAAAGGTTTGGACGCAGGTACCGCTTTTGAAATTCTATCTATCGATATCGCCGATATAGATGTTGGAAAAAATATCGGTGCAGTCCTTCAAATAGACCAGGCAAATGCAGATAAAAATATTGCACAGGCACGTGCCGAAGAGAAGCGTGCAATGGCAGTTGCCTTGGAACAGGAGATGAAAGCCAAAGCTCAGGAAGCTCGCGCAAAAGTAATCGAAGCTGAAGCACAGATCCCTCTTGCAATGGCTGAAGCTTTCCGTAAAGGCAATCTCGGAATCATGGATTATTACAAATTTAAAAACATCCAGGCCGACACCGATATGCGCGAAAGCATCTCAAAACATACGAAATAAAAATGAACAACTGAGGCCTATCGGCCAACCTATAGACAACTACGGGAAGATAAGCAAAATGCCTATTTTCCCGTTGTTATTACAACCCCAGCCCAAGAATATCCGACGCCAAACCCTGACAATAAAATGTTGCCATGAAGCTTATTTTCTTTTTGAGCATCACACAAGGCAATTGGAATACTATTTGAAACCGTATTTCCAACTTGTGACATATTGACGTAGAATTTCTCTTTATCAACTTTCAGTTTCATCCTCAAAAAATCCAGCATATACTTGTTGGCTTGATGGAATACGCACAAATCTATGTCATCTTTAGTTAAGCCATTACGTTCCAAAGTCTGACTTACCACTTTAGGTACATTTTCCTGAGTAAAAGAAAGTATCTCGCCTCCATTCATATACAGATAATCTGAGGAGAGAGGATTCCCGTCCTTATCAAACTTCAAGTCACCATTTTTCTCGGGATTACGGGCTCCACCTGTCTTGACAATAAGATTATTGGCTCCGCTGCCGTCTGTCCCTAAGGCAAACTCTCCTATCTTTGCATAGCCCTCATTGGAAACGATAGTGGCTGAGGCTGCATCTCCAAAAATAGTACGATTCCCTTTATCTCGCGGGTGAATATGCTTATTATATGTTTCTGCCGTCAAAAGTAAAACATTACGTGCCACTTCACTTACCACCAAGCTCTTAGCTATTGCCAATCCATATACGTATCCTGAACATCCCAAATTATAATCGAAGGCACCTATTGATTTTTCAAGTCCTAAACGATGTTGAATCAGGCATGCTGATGTCGGCAAAATATAGTCTGGAGTCTGGGTACAGAATATTACAAAATCAATAGCTTCTTTTTTTATCTCAGCATGACTGAAAAACAATTTTTCCGCGGCCGCCACCGCCATATCTGTAGATGTTTCGTTCAGGGCCGCCACATGCCTTTGGTTTACGCCTACCTTGGAAGCAATCTTTTCCACTGTCCACTGTGGAAAATCAGCGACCAGTTCTTCATTAGTAACCACCCTCTCCGGCAGATAATATGCTATTGCTTTAATGTATGACATATTAATTTTCTGACTGAATGACCTTTTCTTTTACAATATTGTACAGCTCTTCTATCGTATTGGCATCCCTAATTTGATCAGCCTTGATAGCGACATCATATTG
>JAQUYF010000048.1:12861-14569 GCA_028691975.1 Bacteroidales bacterium
GGATATTTACCGTACTTCGTGCGACAAACGGAACATACCGGCAAGTCTATTCCGGATGCATTATACTGGCGCTCATCAGAGCCCCTCTCCAAAAAAGAATAATCTGCAAAAGACCCTGCATGATACTTTAAAATATTAATTAAAACCTTATCTGTAAGCGTATTGGCATATTTTGAGTGCACAAAAGAATATGCTCTGTCGTCACCGACGCAGCTCAATACAAACCCCGCAATGACATGCTTTTTCAGGTATTCATCATTACGACTCAAATAAGTAATTGATCCTATTGTCTCAGGTATGAATACAAAACGGTAAGTATAGCGTCTATGCGACATCGCGGCAATATGGTTAATCAATTGAGTTTGTACCACTGGTCCCGACAATTCATTATTCGCCATTGAAGGGTGGCAAATATATGTGGAAAATAAAATCTCTTCATCACTCTCCCCCTTAATTATCAAATCGGCATACGTTAATGAGCCTGGCTCCAACGTGCTGTCAATCACCACATGATACTTATCTTCATGCAAAGATAACTTTTGTTTTTCACTCATACAAAATCCCCATCTTTCTTTATAGTATGATGTTACGTATGGTATCCATTCTGGCTGATCCGGCATAGAATATATATGCTGAAGTAACTCTTCCCTGCTAATTATTGCATCTACAGGTGTGGAATAACCCATAATATGAAGATTTGTCTGTTTAAAATCTACTATCTTTTTACCATCAAGTGTTTCAATGTATCCACCTTTTATGTTCCACTCTTTAGGCACAGTCCAATCGAAAACCTTTGTTCCTGTAGGGACTTCGTTGATATTCAGCTCTAACCTGTCAAGTCTCGAATTGATAATATTCAGCGTCTCTCTTACGCCATTACCTGTCAGGCTTCTGCATATTGGAAATAGCTCTTTTGCAAGAGCATACATCTGTTCTCCCTGTTTATTTATTTTGTCCATTATAACTGCATATTTTTCTGGCTCGATTATTTTTTATATCATCATACATAATTGGGAAACAACCCTCCAAATCAACCATCTTAAATGAAATATCATTAATCAAATACTCACTGACAACCTTTTGGATCTTAAAATCTTCTTCAATAGGTGCCAAGTTTGTATTCACATCCAAGTCTAAATCTCTAACAAACATTGAGTACGTACGATGATCAGAAATACCGTCACGATCAATATATTCTGCCGTAAAATCTTTAAAGTATCTATATGGCGACATAGCACACTCTTCTGTATAATGCACAAAAGTAAAGCAATGTGACAATATCACGTCAATAACAAGACTTTTAGCCTTATGTTTATGTAAATATGCAAATGGAGAGTCCGCTCCAAAAGAGGAGATATTTGTCATATTGTAGAGGAGTTCTTTATCTTTACCCCACACGGCAAACGAATAAATAGGATGCCTTGTCCTTAAAAAATCAGTCCTGCGACGAGCAACCTCACCCAGTGCACCTGTTCTACTTTTCGTTTTATTGTAATCAAAGAGCTGACCGCGACAAAAGCCCCAATTGTATGTCGGAAACAACAAAGTGCCACCAGGACCGACTTTAGCAATAAGACTATCAATAAACTGGTTAAGATCCGGTTTTTCGTCCTGCTTAATGGCACAACACATCAGATTAGTAATATCTGAAGAGACCATTAGGATATCACCCTTTTTGATAGGAAGCTTCTCCATTACACTTAAAAAT
>JAQUYF010000049.1 GCA_028691975.1 Bacteroidales bacterium
GCAGACCTCCGATATAGAGAGTAGCCTCTCTGTTTTTCAGCAGTCGCTGAATGAAAATACAGAGCAGAGATATAGTCATTACGGCAGAGATAATATATGCAATGCTGAAGAGCAGGTACTCCGACAATGAGACAAGCAGGGCATAGAAAAGCACAAGCGCCAAAGCGGAAAGCAAATAATTGAACAAATTGATTGAATTTGAATTACGCTGGTCTGTAAAGAATATAACGACAAAAGTGAGCAGAATGATAAGAATACCATATTTTGCGGCACGTTCGGCCTTTTGGTAGTCAGATACGGGAATAATGAGATCCACTCCAAATTTTGAAGGCTCAATTATGTCGAACCAATCCGGAGTTGTCTGATGCTGTCCGTAGTTGCGCGTCAGATGTGAGATATTCCACTGAGCCTGAAAACCGTTCTGATCAACTTTTCGCTCAGAAGGAAGGAAGTTTCCGGCAAAACTCGGGTCAGGGTAGTCGGATGACAACTTAACCTCCGTGCTTTTTCCGACAGGAGTAAAATACAGACCTTCAGAGCCTTTGAGTGCAATTGTAATAGAAAATGGGATAGTACGTGAACTTGTTGCTTCATCTACAGGAAATGAGGAGAAGATCTGCTTTGGTATGATAACGGTAAGTCCCTGAGTCTTCGCTTCTCCACTTAGTCCGGACTCCGGTTCCAAATTGTATTCTCCCAACTGAAGTACCGGCAACTTTTCGATGCCTCGTAAATCTGTGATACCCAATGAAAAGGCGATAAATTCGTCGCTGTATACCTCTTTAGGAATCTTAAAAAAGCCTGTTATGTTGATCTTAGCGTTATAAACCATAACGTCGTAAATATTGCGGTGAAGCTTTTTTGAGGAGACAGATCCATCTACGTTTAGTCTCTCAGGTAGCAACTGATCCCACTCAAAATGGCTTGACGGCTGATTGGTTACAGCGATTGATTTTCTAAAAGTCAGGACAGGACCGGATATGGTCTGCTCCTTACCCCAAAGATCTCCCACCTCGACGGCGGTCTCTCTATAAAGATTTTGACGATCTCTTATCAGATCGCTGATCATAGCAAGAGGTATCAACATCAGCAAAGATATGACACCAACTGCAATTACTTTCAAAGTAAGTTTGGTTTTTGGAGAAGTGACAAGGTTCATAATTGATTTTAAAGTATATTGTGTACAAACAAAGATATGAAATAATGGTCAAATTTCGTACCTTTGTTCGATCATCACTCTGAAATAATTACAACTTAGATATTATGACACACAATTACTTCAACAATTATCTGAAAAAAATAGCAACAATAGTTATTTTTATATTCGCATTGTTAGCAGTGCAACAGAATCTTTCCGCCAAGAGCAAGAATAAGAAAATAGGTATTCAGCTCTATTCTGTAATGGCAGCTGTAAATGAGAATCCTAAAGCCTCAATAGAACGTCTTGCCAAAATGGGTTACAACCAGGTCGAATTAGTTCAGTGGGGAGGGAGTAAACAGGTATTTGGTTTGGAACCGGCTGATTTTAAGGCTATTTGTGACGCAAATAATGTAGATATTATCTCTACCCACTCAAGTATTCAGGATGATCCTGCCAGAGAAGAAGAAATTCTTGCCAGCTGGAGGCAAATCCTTGCTATACAGAAAGTTTGTGGCGGTGAATACTTTGTAATCCCAAGCTATAAAGTTGACTACACTGAAAAAGATGTTCTTTCTATGTGTGACTATTTCAATCGTGTCGGCAAGCTTGCAAAAGATGAATTCGGCATTAAATTGGGCTACCACAATCACTCCGGAGAGTATAAAAAGTTGAAAGACTCGGAAAAGACAATGTGGGAGTTTCTGGTCGAAAATACAGATCCGGAATATGTATTCTTTGAACTTGATGTTTACTGGTGTGCGAAGGGAGGAAAAGATCCTGTTGAATATTTGAAAAAATATCCTGACCGAATCTGCCTGTTGCATGTAAAAGATGTCTTTGTTATTGGAGAAAGTGGGGAGATCGACTTCAAAAACATATTCAAACAGTTCTATAAAAATGGTATGAAGGACTATGTAGTAGAGATTGAGATTCCACGTTCCCTGAGTGAGGAGACCAACGCTGACGGTAGCAAATTGACACAGAGTCAGATAATGGATCGCATGTTTGATGCTGCCGACAAGAGTGCCATGTATTTGAAGAAAGCAAAGTTTGTCAAATAAATGGCATTTGACAACAGAGACAGCATAGATTTTGCGAACGCAAAGATTCCGCAATTATTTGCAAATATCTTTTTCCCGACTCTCCTCGGGATGGTATTCAGTATCGCTTTTATACTGACAGACGGTATTTTTATCGGCAATGGGGTGGGAAGTGATGCGTTAGCCTGCATCAACCTTGTCGCACCGATTATGATGTTCTCTTCGGCTACGGGAATGATGCTTGCAGTCGGATCTTCTGTTGTAGCAGCTATACATATTTCTAAGGGCAACGAAAAAGCGGCCAGAATTAATATTACTCAGGCTATTTGGACTGCTCTTATTTTTTTCGTTGTGATTTGTATACTGATGTATGCATTTCCAAGGCCTGTTTTGAGACTTTTGGGAACAACTGAACGTTTGATGCCTATAGCATTGGATTATTATCTTTGGTTCATTCCCACTTGCCTGTTTTCTATGATTCAAGTGATCGGTTCGTTCACAGTCCGTCTGGATGGTAATCCCAAATTTGCAATGTTTATGAACATTGTTCCTTCCGTTATTAACTGTATCCTGGACTACACTTTTATATTTCCACTCAAATGGGGGCTTATGGGAGCTGCATTAGCTACAGACATAGGAGGTTTCACCGCTGTTCTGATGTTTGTTTACTATATGGTACGCAAGTCAAAAGTCTTGAAATGGTATTACCTAAAGGCGACTGTGACTTCTGTAAGGCTTGCGATTCGCAATGTCGGATATATGGTAAAAGTGGGTTTTTCCGGCTTTATCAATGAATTTTCTATTGCAGCAATGATGATTTCGGGCAATTATATGTTTGTACGTATGCTGGGGGAGGATGGAGTTGCTGCTTTCAGCGTCTCCTGCTACCTGTTTCCGGTCATTTTTATGATAGACAACGCCGTGGCACAGTCTGCGCAACCCATTATCAGTTACAATTACGGAAAGAACAATACTGCGAGGGTTAAAAAAACCTTTCGTTTCAGTATATTTACGGCCATTATGTGTGGAGTAGCCGTGATTGCGCTGTTAAATATCTTCTGTAATCCTGTAATTTCGGCTTTTCTCCATCGCGGCACCAATGCCTTCAATATTGCAAGTGAAGGCTTTCCGTATTTTACATCAGGATTTATCTTTTTTGCCGTCAACATAGCTGTGATAGGCTATTATCAGAGTATAGAAAAGGCTGCTAAGGCTACTGTTTTTACAATAATGCGTGGAATTGTATTTCCCGTTGCTTTTTTCATGATTCTGCCTTATTTGGCGGGATTCCATGGGCTGTGGCTTGCTGTCCCTGCTTCAGAGTTGGCTACAACTCTTCTGATATTTCTCGTCTCTTTTGGAGATCGAAGAATTATGCATAAAAAAACAGAGGCGTAGCGTACTACACCTCTGTTACCGCACTCAGCGGCTGTCAGGATCATCCGCACATCGCGGATCGTAAACTATTTAATATCAATGAATCTCTCTTTCGGAGCTGCAGGAACATCAGTATTCTTAGGAATAGTGATATTCAAAACGCCATGTTCCATTTTAGCCTCAATGTTATCTTTCTTTACATCGTCAGGAAGAAGCAAAGCCTGCTCAAATCTTGAGTACGAAAATTCACGTCTTAAATATTTATCATTTTTGCGTTCATCCTTTTTTTCATCTTTCTTCTCCATTGATACAACCAACTGATTTTCATCGTTGATGCGTATTTTAAAGTCCTCTTTGGACATTCCCGGAGCAGCTAATTCGACTTTATATTCCTTCTCGTTTTCAATCACATTGATTGCCGGGGAAGTCATATTGGCCAATTTGTTAAAACCGTTGAAGTTGTCATAATCAAAGAAATCGTTGAAAAAACCGGGTAACCAGTTTTGTGATCTTCTAATTGTAGGTACCATAATAAAATCCTCCATTTATAATTGTTTGTTTTTTTAACTTGTCTGTAGGCGTTGTTTCCAACGCGCTACGGCTTTCTATTCTGCAAATAGAATACCGAGACAGGAAACGGCTACATTTTGACATATTTACTGTCAAAATGCCATAAAATTGGAGTGTAACTACTTGAAAATAAGACAATTTGTCAGTTTTGCGCAATCTTTCCCTTTCGGAATGCGTCCACTAAACGCTTGAGTTCGTCGCACTGTCTTTTGAGTTCTGTTCCGATGTCCGTATCCCTCACAAATATGCGGTCGGAGAGTTTTTCGGTCAGTACCTTTTCTGACTTGATATCTATACCGTTTTGGACAGCGTCCTCAATAGTAGTAAAAGGGGTGTGCTGTACCAGAGACAAGCCGTGAGAATTGAATATCAGCGTATAGCCTGCAATGCCTGTTTCGGGCTGATATGCCCTTGAATATCCGCCGTCAATGACTAACAGTTTGCCTTTTGCTTTGACAGGATTCTCTCCCTTGGCTGCCTTAACCGGTACGTGACCATTGATGATATGGGTATGAGGGCCCTCCAAGCCGAATTCTTTAAGGATCATCTCGACAATCTCTACATCGTCTTTCAACTTGATGTATTGTCCGTTAGTCTCCTTATGAGTGGACTTGTCTGCAATGTGGTATCTTTCGAAAGTTGCCATTTTGTCCTTGTCGAAGGCAGGAGCGTCAGGTCCGCACCAGAGATACCAGATGTAGTCCACGGCATATTGCTTCTCGGGATCATCCGATTCAGCGAAATAGGCTTTGCGAACGATGGCATCTATACGGTCATACAGCTCTTTTCCGTGATATTTTTTCCCTCCAACTGTAACATCCTTGAATGAACCGTCACTGTTAAGAGGCATTGAGCCGTGAAACAGTAAGTTACCGTTGCGCACTAAGTAAAGTGAGCCATGAGAATAGAGAAACCTGATATGTTTGGTTAGAATAGGATTGTTTGTGAAGTTGAAAAGCAACTGATCGACAACATCTTTCTCTTCTGCTGTAAGGGTATATGGAGAATCCGGATTAATGGTCTCGAAATCCCTGTCTTTCAACTCATATTCGACTCCATCCAAATTAATAGTTCCATTGTTGAAGTTTATCCTGTGGAGCATCATTCTACTGTCCATGCCGAATTCGGGGTGTCTGGCGATCAACTCTCCTTCCAGCTTGAACTGAATAATTGAAATGGCTTTGTGCATCTGCGCAATCAGGTGTATTTTCTTTTGAGAAAACAGGGAAGAACTTTCCAGTTTAGGCTTGTATTGAGTACATGGGTCATCCCTGTAAACATCCATTGCAAAAGTGGCAAGGGGCAGCAGATTGATGCCGTAGCCGTTTTCCAGAGTCTCTAAGTTGGCATATCGGAGACTGATTCGGATCACATTTGCCATACAGGCGGCACTTCCGGCGGCAGCTCCCATCCATATCAGATCGTGGTTGCCCCACTGTATATCGACATTGTGGTAGTCGCAAATGGCGTCCATAATCTTTTGAGCCTCAGGGCCTCTGTCGAAAATATCGCCTAAGATGTGCAGTGAGTCAATAGTAAGTCTCTGTATTACATGACAGATGGCGGTGATAAAATGTTCTGCCCTGCCTGTGGCAATGATCGTAGATATGATGGAGCTGACATAATCCGCCTTATTAGGCTCGCTTGAGGACTCATGCATAAGCTCTTCAATGATATATGAGTACTCTTTAGGAAGAGACTTTCTTACCTTGGAACGGGTGTATTTGGATGAAACTGACTGACATATACTGATTACTTGCTTAAGCGCGACTCTGTACCAATCATTAATTTCAGGAAGGGACTGCTTCATGAGTTTAATCTTTTGCTCAGGGTAATAGATCAGGGTGCAGAGGTCACGACGCTCGTACTCCATCATGGTGTCGCAGTATTTGAGTTCGACTTTATTCTTTATCACTCCAGATGCATTTCTCAGTACATGTTGAAATGCTCCGTACTCCCCATGAAGATCAGAAACAAAATGTTCAGTTCCCTTGGGTAGATTTAGAATTGCCTCAAGATTAATAATTTCGGTGCAAGCAGATTGAATATTAGGGAAGTGCTTGGAGAGCAGTTGTAAATATTTTAAATCTTCATCCATAGCTATTTGATTAGTTAAGTTGTACAAAATTAGGTAATATTTGTCAATTAATGCCAATCAACAATAAAAAGCCGCCTGTAATATGAATACAGACGGCTCTTAAGATCACCCGCACATTGCGGAGTTATTTGTTGTCAATTGCCTTAAGCATCTCTTTGACAGCTGCTTCAAGTTGAGCATCCTTGCCGTTAAGGCATTCATTGAATGGAAGTTCGACTTTGATATCGGGGAGAAGATCTACATTTTCTGTAATGACCTTATTTCTTCCTGTAGAAGCGACCATCGGGATTCCGAATACGATTGTCGGATCGATAACTCTTTCCCACCAAACGGCCGTACCTGTGCCTGCAACCGGCATTCCGACAAGTTTGCCGATACCAAGTTCTTTGTATGCAAACGGGAAGAGGAATGCATCACTGTAGTTGCCCTCACTCATTATAACAATGCTTGGTTTGCACCATCTTGAAAGAGATTCACTGTCTTTTGCGAAGTGGCTTTGAGGAGCCCAGTTCATGTAACTCTGACCTGAAAGGAATGTGCAGAGATCATCATGAAGAAATCCACCTCCGTTGAAACGCGTATCGACAATCAGAGCCTCTTTAGCTGCATTTTTGCCCATTACGTTCTCTACAACTTCACGGTAACTTCCCTCATTCATGCTCTGTACATGAACATATCCGAGGCGGCCGTTGCTTAAGGAGTCAACCATCTTTTCCATCATCTTAGTCCAGCGCTTGTACATAAGAGAGCCATTGTCAATCTCTGGGCGCATTTGCTGAGTGTAACTCTTCCCATCAACGGCTTTGACGGTAAGAAGTACGTTTTCACCTGCGATATTGTTCAGATATTTATACCAGTTATCCTCAGCCTTAATCTCCTTGCCGTTAATAGCTGTGATGATATCTCCGGCTTTTATCCTGTTGTCGGTTTTGTCGGCTATGCCGCCCTTGACGATTTCACTGATCAGAATCCCGTCACCTGTATATGTCTGGTCAAATATCATCCCGAGAGAAGAGGTTTGTTCTTTGCTTGCACTCGCGTAATATCTTGCTCCGGTGTGGGATGCATTCAGCTCTCCGAGCATCTCTGAAAGCAATACTTTGAAGTCTTGATTGTTATTGATGTAAGGAAGAAATTTTGCATATTCGTCATGATACATTTTCCAGTCTATTCCGTGAATAGTCGGATCATAGAATTTCTTAATTACCTGGCCGTAAACGTGATCTAAAATGTATGCGCGCTCTGCCACCCTGTCAAGTTCCATCTTGCCGTTAATCTTAACAGGCTTCATCTCTCCGGATGCGGTATTGACTGTCATCGGGCTTCCACCGTTGATTAATGTAATTGTAGAGCCGTCATCGCTCAATTCTATGGCACTGCCACCACTCAGTTTAGCTAACGATTTAGTCTCTTTTGTACGCGTATCCGTGCTCCAGAGGCTGCTGCCGCTCGGTTCTCTTCTAACGTAATAGAGCTTGCTCCCATCTTTTGAGAGGGCAAATCCTGACAGATTGCCGCTGTTGATAGTCAGTCTTACTTTTCTATTTTCAATGCCGTCGAAGTCGATATTGTAGACTTCTGCGGGCTTAACCTCTTCTTTCTTATCTTTCTTACCCCTCTTAGAGGCTTTATCTTTTTCTGTATTGGCCTTGTCTATGCTGTCTTTTTTGCTCTTTTCGGCATCTTCTTTCTCTTTCAGAAGATCAAAATCATCTTTGTTGAGTTTAAATTTGTCAAAGGTTTCTGCGTCGAAAAATGCGGCATAGATATCAGTTTCGCTACCACTTTGAGTAATTGCCCCTTTCATGCCGTGAAGAGCCGTTTCGTAGATCATCATCTTGCCGTCCATTCCCCACTGAGAGCTTCCGTCACCGAAGCCTGACATAATCGGGTATTTGATTTCACCCGTACCGTCAGCCTTGATAATGGCGGTATGAGAAGAGAAGGAGTATCCGTTTTGACAATCTGACATCAGCCAGTTACTGTCCGGACTCCATGAAAAACTCCAGTCACCGTCACTGTATGAGAAGTTCATTCCTTTAGGAATTAGAGTGTATGTCTGTTTTGTCTCAAGATTGAATACACAAAGTTCATTGCGTTCGTGTACATAGGCTATTTTTTTGTTGTCGGGGGAGCATACGGGCTTGAAGTTGTTTGTTGAGTCAACAACTACCGGTTCGGTAAAGATCATAGTAGAAGCATAGAAATATTTTTCATCCGGATAGGAGAGGGAAGCCCTGTAAATGCCCCATATTCCATTCTTTTCTGCACTGTAATATAGGTATTTGCCATCTTTTGACCAGGTAATCATCCGCTCTTGATAAGGCGTGTTTGTAATTCGTTTGGTACGTCCGTCCCGGATGCTTACAACAAACACTTCACCGCGGTTGACAATAGCAAGTTCTTTGCCGTCAGGACTGGTTTCAAATTCAGATAAACTGTTGATATTAAGTGTCTCGACAGAAGCATAGCCTGTGTTGCCTGCAACCTTGATATCAAGTTTTCGAGCCTCTTCACCTTCTTTCAGGGTATAGATATCCCCCTTCCATACGAAAGTGAGCACATTATCTTTGGAGACTGATAGCTCCCTTACGGGAAAGCCCTTAAAGTGAGTCAGTTGAGCTTCAGCGCCAGTCTCGGTATTGCGTTTGTAAAGATTCAGGGTACCATCTTTTTCATTTACGTAAAATATATTTACGCCGTCAGAGCTGAATACCGGTGTGCGGTCCTCTCCATTAAAGTCGGATACTTTTGTGTATTTGTCCGCTGCAATATTATAGATCCAGATATCTCTGGTCACACCTGAAGTGTGGTGCTTTCTGTAGTCGTCTTCATATCCTTTTACATCTTCGAAAACAAGTTTCGAGCCGTCCGGACTGTATTTTGCCTCATTTGCGCCTGCCTCTGATACAACGATCTCTCTTCCTCCGACAGCAGGCACAGTATACAGCTCCTTAAATGTGTTACTTGGAAATCTTACAACATTTACGGAATTGTTACGGTAACTGCTGAAGAGAACTTTTGTATCGTCAGCAGTAAAATCAAGTGGATAATCGGCATAAGAGTAATAGGTCAGCCTGACGGGGATGCCTCCTTTTACAGGCATTGTGTAGATGTCAAAATTGCCGCTGCGATCGCTTGAATATGCAATTGTTTTGCCGTCATGGCTCCATACGGGACGAGTGCAGTAGTCGTTTCCTATCGTGACAGGTGTGGCTACGCCTCCTTCCGAACTGACTGTGTAGAGATTGCCCATATATCCGAAGATAATGGTACGACCATCAGGAGAGATGGCGGGATAACGAAGCCATTTGGCCTCTTGCTGCGCAAAAGCGGAAAGAGCTATTGCACACAGCATAATCGACATGATTAATTTTTTCATACGTCTATAATTGTTTTTTGCTTGTGTCTGACAGCACACATGATAATCATGCATGCCTAATCTAATCCAATATGAGTAAAGATTTATCTCTTCACCACATATTAGACGAAAAATAATGCCAATCGTTGCAGAAATAACAGGTTATTCTACGATCAGGCCTTCTATTTCCTTGAGGGTTTGGGTATCCACAGGTGACTGAGTAGAAGCGGGCGCTTGGGGGTCTGAAGTTGATCCGGATGCGGAAACAAGTTCATACACAATATATTTGGTATAGCCTCTCCAAGGCAACCTGCCGAAATATTCCTTATAGCGGAGTTCCATGTTCTGTCCGCTCATAAGCATCAACTTGTTGGCAAGCTCTTTATTTACAACTGAAAACTCAAATTCGTATGACTGGATACTGCCGGCTTTTGAGCCGCTTCTCAGACCGGACTGAATTAACTTTCCTTCGTAGGTTTTAAATACTAAACCTTTCTTAACCACGTAGTTAAGAGTTCCACTTTTAACACCTTCACCAAATACAAAGTAAAATCTGAAATATCCGAACAGGAGCAGCCCGATGACCAATACGGCAATCAAGACCTTTAAAAACTTTTTCATTGTCACTGAGTTTAATTGTACAAAAATAATAAAAAATGAATAGCAGAGAGTCAATTTACTTTAATCTCTTGATCGATTGTATGCTTTTGCGTATGCCTGTTGGCATAATTACGTGTGAAAGCAAAAATGTATTTTTCCTTGAAAGTATAATATTTGCTGAAGAGAAATTCCGTAATAAAGTTAATAAGAACAGTACCTGCAAAGACTAAATAGTAGTTCCAGTGATAATTTTCAGTAAGTACATCTCCCCACCATGTTGAGAGAGGAGTGAAGATTATATAGTAGAGTGTGACCTTTAACAGAGCCACCGGGACGTTGTTGGCAGACTTGAACGTAAATTTCCTGTTTAGCGTGAAATTCCACAGTATGGAAGCTATAAGTGAAACGAGATACGAAGGCCAGTATTTGATGTGAAATACGGAAGCCATAAGAGAGAATAATCCGGTTTGGATCAATCCGGCAGAGGCCGCAAACATTGTGTATTTCAAAAATTGAAGAAAGGGTTGTTGCTTGACAGAAGCAGTTGAGTTATCCATATCCAAGTTGAAGTTTAATGCACAAAGATACCATATTTCACTTTGATAATGACTAACTTTGCCTTGAAATTAACCATATATGCCGTCACAGTTAATGACAAAGGACAATTATACACTTCTATGCATGCTGAGTCGCTACCTCAATGATCATGCGGATTTTATCGATCAGGAGAGTGTCAGCCAGATGATGCTCGCCGGTGTTGGTGAAGAGTTGTCGTTCTCTCTCTTGCTGGCCTCTGCATTGGGATTGAATTTGGATAAAGCACCGGATATGGTAATTTATGAGAGATATTTCAAATGTATGGTTCATCTCTTGGATGAAAAACTCTACATGAATAATCCGTATCTTCGCAATATAAGCCTTCCTGAAGTCACTTTAGGCTCTTGCAGGTTGAAATATCAGTCATACAAGCCATACGAGGCTTTTGTCTGTGACGACTTTTCTATCGGAGAGAGTGGGGAGGCAATACCTCAGATAGGTTTTTTTAATAAAGAGTTTTCCTTTCCGGCAATTCTACAGAATGGTCGACTTTGGATGGCGGTGATTCCTAATGAGATAAATACGATGAAGGAGGCAGTAGAGGCTGCAAAGGGCAGGGTGCTTGCATACGGTTTGGGACTTGGCTATTACGCTTATATGACATCTCAAAAGCCTGAAGTTGAGTCTGTTACCATTGTGGATAACAGTCCTGAGATTATTTCTCTTTTTAAAACATATATTCTTCCGCAATTTGCTAATAGAGAGAAAATTACCGTAATAGAGGACGATGCTTTCCGTTATGCGGAAAATAGTATGTCCGAAGGAAAATATGATCTTGTTTTCACAGACTTGTGGCATGATGCATCAGACGGAATCGACTTATACAGGAAGATGCAATCTTTCGAGCCGGTCTCGACGGATACGCAATTTCTCTATTGGATAGAGAAAAGCTTGAAGATATACTTATGAAATAATTAAACTCAATTAATATGCTTAAAAAAATTGTACTCTTACTCTCATTAGCCGTCACTCTTTCGTCGTGCACTCACGAAAGCAATACCCTTTATTTAGTAGTGGGCAGTTATGCGGATGCGGAGCAGGAGGGGATCAGGCTCTACACTTTCGACGAGATTACTGCTGATTTCGACTCTGTCAGTAGCCTGAAAGGAGTGTCAAATCCTTCATATTTGGAACCGTCCGCCAATGGAAACAGAATCTATGCAATAAGTGAAGACGGTGAAGCCTCGGCTTCGGCAAGTGCCATAGCGTTGAATAAAGAACAGGGAGCCATGACTCTGATGGGACGGGAACTGACATACAGTGGCGGACCTTGCTACATTGCTCTCAGTCCTGATGGAAGGTTCGCTGTTACAGCAGAATACTCGGGAGGCAGCATCACTGTTTTTCCGATAGGGGAAGATGGAAAGTTAAACCCACATTCGCAGCAGATCTTTTTTACCGGACACGGTCTTGACGAGAGGAGACAAGCTCAGCCGCATCTTCACTGTGTGGCCTTTACTCCTGACGGAAAATACCTCGTTGCCAATGATTTAGGCTCGGACAGAACTTATGTTTTTGCAGTCGAAGATACGATAAGTAATAAGTTGCTTCAGAACAGACTGGTATATGATATTCATCTTGAGCCGGGTTCCGGACCGCGTCATATTTGCTTCCATCCTGCCGGACAGTTTGCTTACCTGATTAATGAGATTTCGGGCATGGTCACAGTATTTTCCTACAGGGAAGAGAAGCTGGAGCCTGTGCAATACATTGCAGCAGATACAGTTGGGGCGCATGGCAGCGGTGATATACATATTTCTCCTGACGGAAAATATGTTTATGCTTCAAATCGTTTGAAGTCGGACGGTATCGCGATATTTGAGGTCAATCAGATAGACGGTACACTGACAAAGGTCGGCTACCGGCCTACCGGCATTCATCCTCGCAATTTTGTGATTTCCCCCAACGGAAAATACCTGTTGGTGGCCTGTCGAGATGACAATATGATCCAAATTTTCAAGAGAGATCTCCAGACCGGACTACTGGAAGATACAGGGAGAAGTATTGCTGCCTCTAAGCCTGTATGTCTGAAATTTGTAAAAAAGTGAAATTATTTCTTGACTCGTCCCTAAGGTCATACTCTATCTTTGCACCATAAACAATTGCGCAAGGTTTATGAATGATAAAATTAAATTTAAAATTGGAGAGTTTTCAAAGCTCAATTACGTAACTGTCAAGACATTGAGACATTACGAGGAGATTGGTCTGTTGATTCCTAATGAGGTTGATCAGTGGAGCGGATACCGTTACTACGATGTCAGTCAACTCAAGAAGATGAGTCGGATTATCTATCTCAAGAAGCTTGGCTTCTCGCTGGAACAGATCAGGGAGATGTTTGAAGATGGATGTCAGACGCCTGATCTTGAGATGATTAGAAGTCAATTGGATAGTTGTAAAAGTGAGCGGCAGTTGCTTCAGTGGCGTTACGAAGAGCTTAAAAGACTTGAAGATTCAATTGAAAAGGAAAACATGACAATGGAAAAAATTACAATCAAATCGCTGCCTGCCATCATAGTGGCAAGTCACAGGCGTACAATCGCAAACTATGGTGAATTATTTAATCTTTGCCCTAACATCATCGGTCCTGAAATGGAGCGTCTCGGATGTGAATGTGCGGAGCCCGGCTACTGTTTTACAATTGATCACGATAAGGAGTACCGTGATGCTGATGTCGATATCGAGTATTGCGAAGCTGTGACACAGATGAAACAGGATTCGGATTTGATCAAATTCAAACAGTTGGCAGATGTGCTTCTTGCTCTGTGTATGAATCATTTCGGATCATACGATCTGCTTCCTCAGAGTTTTGCCGAGCTATTCGCATACATTGAGCAGAATGGCTATGAGATTATTGATTCACCTCGATTTTGCTACATCGACGGCATCTGGAACAAAGAAGATATCAAAGACTGGCTAACCGAAGTTCAGGTTCCGGTACGCAAAATATAATCAATAATATCCTCGCTCATCGACGGGCCGTGAACTCCGGAGAGACTTCGTTCGCTACGCTCACTTCGGCCCCTCCCACAATCTACTTCGTCCTGCTTTGCAGAACTCGTATCTTGCGGGCCCATCCCCCTGCCCGTGTCCGGGGGTGGACACGCTCTCCGGAGTTCACGGCCCGTCTTTTTTTTCTTGATATTGCGTCGGCAGATACTGCTATGAAATCTGTCAGAGAGAATTTCTGCTCGAAAACGATTTCATTTTTGAAGTGAGCGTGGATGGCGATGAAG
>JAQUYF010000097.1 GCA_028691975.1 Bacteroidales bacterium
GCCAAGCAGGTCAACGACAATAGCAATACATTCGAGGGCAAGTATATCCGTTTGAGCAACGACTTCGATCTTTGCAATAAGATGTGGAAACCGATAGGAGTTAACGCGTCAAAGCCATTCAAGGGAAACTTTGATGGGAACGGAAAAACCATTTCAGGACTTAAATACACTGAAGAACTGGCAACTGTCGCAGAAGACAAGTTTGTGGGACTGTTTGGATATGTAGGAGCAGGGAGGATAGAGAACCTGACAACAGATACATACATTGTTACCCAAATAGCCAATTTCACCGGTACTGCCGTATACCTGGGAGGAATAGCAGGTAAATGTGCCACAGGAGTAACTTTGACAAATATTGCATCTAAAGGACTCATGCTAATCAGATTTGTGCGCGGATCTACAAATGCTACCGCTTACAGTGGTGATCTCATAGGTTGGATGGAAGACGGAGCGACAGCCACACAGGAGATTAATGCAACCAATAAGTATAGTAAGACTTGTTACAGGACCTATCAATTCTCCGGGCAGAGTGCTTGGACGAAAAACGGAGTGCCCCGTTAGCTAATTACATACTTATTACACTATTTTCGCAAGTTTGAAAACCTCTGTAATAGATGGATATGTACCTATAAGAAATTCAGGCAAAGCAGACTTGGCAACCCACACGGCTTTCTGAATGTCCTCTTCAAACTGAGGTATCAGATCTATCGGCCGGTTGTAGAGCATTTCATACCAATAGGTATGCTTCAGACAGAACTCTCCATTGCGATGGTAGGTATGATGCGTTATGCATATAAGACGTTCAGCCTCCAGGCAGTCGAGGCCGGTCTCTTCTTCGACCTCTCTCAGTGCGCACTCCTCGATACTCTCGCCTTCCTCCAATTTACCTTTTGGAAGATCCCAAAGTCCGTTGCGAAATATCATGAGATAATCACCGGCGCGATTCTGTACTAACCCGCCTCCTGCCTTAACCTCAACAAACTGGGAAGACATCATGCCAAAGACTTCGTCTTCGTGACCGGTAGGAAGGTAAATCTTGGAGATCTGTCTCTCTTTATCGAAAAAAGCAGGCAGAGCTTCCACCTTGGAGCGGTCATTACAACTCATTATAACAGCGTTGGGATCATTTAGGGAAGGCTCGTCAGGTGAGCAAACAGTAATACTGCGGTTTTCAAAGTGAATACGACGCATCGATAAGATTCTTTTATTAACTTTGCGCAAAGATACACCAATTATTATGAACACAATAGAAAAAAACGTGGCGAAAGATTTGCTGGAAATAAAAGCCGTTCAGCTTAGTCCGGACAAGCCTTTTACATGGGCTTCAGGGTGGAAATCGCCAATTTATTGCGACAACAGAAAGATACTTTCTTATCCGGTTATGCGCACACAGATCTGCAAATATATCATTAAGACCATAAAACAGCATTTCGAAGATATTGACATTATTGCCGGAGTGGCGACCGGAGCTATCGCCTTTGGGGCCATTGTGGCAGACCAGATGAACAAACCATTCATCTACATCAGACCTAAGGCAAAAGATCACGGTACGGGCGCCCGCATAGAAGGCGAAATGCCCAAAGGATCCAATATCATCATTATAGAAGACCTTATTTCAACCGGAATGAGTTCTCTCTCCGCCGCCGACTGTGTCAATAAGTCGGGCGGCAATGTCGTGGGTATGGTGGCAATCTTCTCGTATAATTTTCCAAAGGCAAGAAGAGCCTTCGAAAATGCCGATGTCGAGTTGCATACCCTTTCAAATTACGACTCCCTTGTTGAAGAAGCCCTTGCAACAGATTACATAAGACAGGAAGATATTGAAATGCTGAAAGACTGGAGATTTAAACCTGACACTTGGGGGAACGACAATGACTGAGGAAGTATTGGGCAAAACCATAGTAATTAACAAACCGGCCTACTCCCTGTATTCGGCATTTTCAGATCTGAGAAACCTGGTGGCCAATCTGCCGCAAGAGCAGAAGGACAAAATAACTGCTGATGCAGACACTATCTCCACAACCGTACAGGGTCTGAACATAGGCGTAAAAGTTCATGAAAGGACACCTTTTTCCAAGATAGATTTTGAACAGTTCGGTCAGGCACCGTTTTCATTCCTCTTTACAATGTTTATGGAGCCGGCCAATGATAACTCAACCTATTTTCATATAGAGTTGCGGGCCGAGTTAAATACGATCATGAAGATGATGGTTGGCGGCAAGATGCAGGGATTTGTTGACAAGATTACAGATCAGATAGCTCAGGCGGCTGCAGAACAGATGCCGGATGACCTTGCCAACTATGTTTCCTAAGGCTTTCATAGACAATCTTAATAATTCCATCTGTCAGCAGAAGGCTGAGGTCGTGCTTAACGCACTAAATGAGAGCCCGCCGGTTTCGGTCAGGGTTAATCCGTCCAAAATCACACTTGAAAAGTTGCAAAAAAATTTTGGCGACAACGTGGAAGAACCTGTTAAGTGGGCTGCGGATGAAGCATTCTATCTCTGCAAACGTAGCCAATTCACTCTTGATCCCCTGTTCCATGCGGGAGCATACTACGTTCAGGAAGCATCTTCCATGTATATCGGCACGTTATTGAACAAAATCATGTCAGAACTTGGCGAGCATCGACTGAAAGTGCTGGACCTTTGTGCGGCACCTGGCGGAAAGAGCACTCAGATCCTCTCCAAACTGCCAATAGATTCTCTTTTGGTGACAAATGAGGTCATTCGCAACCGAGCTTCCGTTCTTGCCGAAAACATTGCGAAATGGGGAAAATCGGGAGTCGCTGTCACAGGCAATGACCCGTCCGACTTTGGCAAACTGCCAAATTTCTTCGATATAGTACTGACAGATGTACCATGTTCCGGAGAAGGAATGTTTCGAAAGAATGCTGATGCTATGGAAGAGTGGTCTATTGACAATGTCAAGCTGTGTGCCGCACGACAGAGAAGGATAGTCTCGGATATTTGGGGCAGCCTTAAGGCAGGAGGATACCTCATCTACTCAACCTGTACCTTTAACAAGTTTGA
>JAQUYF010000098.1 GCA_028691975.1 Bacteroidales bacterium
GAGTTTCTTAAGAGTCGCGGCGTATCTGTTTGGGGGCTGACTCAGGATGATGGCAGCGGACTTTCAAGAGAAAATTATGTTTCTCCACGATTTTTCTGCAATTATTATACAATGATGTCGGAAAGTGCTACATTTGCGCAGTTTTTTGAGAGCTTGCCTGGTCCGGGGCGTCCCGGAACATTGAAGACAGTATTGAAAAATGCTGATCCGGCATTGAAGGCTACCATCAGAGCAAAGAGCGGGTCTCTTTCATCTGTAAGGTGTTATGCTGGATATGTGGACTCTTCGAAGGGGTTGTTTAAGTTTGCGATACTGGTAAACAATTTTGCTTGCCCTACCAGGATGGTACAGCCCAAGATAGAGGGATTTATGGAACAATTGGCAAGTTATGGAGCAGAACAGTAGTTTTTATTAATATAATTTTTATTTAAATATGCTAACATTATCAAACAAGGCAAATAGAATGCCTGCTTCTCCTATCAGAAAACTGGTTCCTTATGCTGATGCCGCTAAGAAAAGAGGTGTAAAAGTTTATCACCTCAATATTGGTCAACCCGATATCGCTTCTCCGGTAGAGGCTTTGGATGCAGTTAAGAACAACAACCTGAAGCTCATTGCGTACCCTAATTCAGCCGGTATTCTTTCATTCCGTCAAGGCCTGACCAAGTACTATAAAGGTATTGGGATCGATGTTGACGAGAATCAGATTATCATCACCAATGGCGGTAGCGAGGCTTTGCAGATAGCTCTTGCCGTTACCTGTAATCCTGACGACGAGGTGATCGTATTCGAGCCGTTTTATACCAATTACAACTCTTTTGCTCTTCAGCACGATGTTATTTTGAAGCCAATCACCACTCATATCGAGGACGGCTTTGCTCTACCTCCAATGTCTGAAGTTGAGAAGATGATCACACCTAAAACTAAGGGTATTCTTATCAGCAACCCTGGTAACCCTACAGGCTGTCTTTACAGTGAAGAGGCTGTTAAGGAGCTTGGCAAGATTGCTAAAAAGCATCAGCTGTTTATCTACACTGATGAAGTATATCGTGAATTCTGCTACACAGAGAAGCCTCACTACTCATGCATGCATATCAAGGGTCTCGAGGATAATGTTATTCTTATTGACTCCGTATCAAAGAGATACAGCCTTTGCGGTGCACGTATCGGATATTTGGTATCAAAAAATGCTGAAGTGATGAAGGGTGTGCTTCGTTATGCACAGGCTCGTCTTTGCGCATCAGCCTACGGCCAAATCGCAGGTGAAGGTGCTCTTGATGCTCCTGCATCTTACTTCAAGGCTGTTAAGGATGAATATATTCACCGTCGTGATATTTTAATTGACGGGTTGAATAAAATAGAGGGTATTATCTGCCCTAAGCCTATGGGTGCTTTCTATGCAGTTGCTCAGCTCCCTGTTGATGACAGTGACAAGTTTGCAAAATGGCTGCTTGAAGAATTTGAGTATGAGAAACAGACCGTTATGGTAGCTCCTCTTGCCGGATTCTATGCTACCAAGGGCTTGGGTACCAATCAGGTCCGTATTGCATACGTATTGAAAGAGGAAGATCTTAAGGCAGCTTTGAAGTGTCTTGAAATCGCTTTGAAGCAATACCCCGGTCGAACCATAAAGTAAGTGAGTATTACACACAAAAAGAAAGTGGCTGTCAGTCCTCGGACTTTCAGCCACCTTTTTTTGTTCTTTGTATGTCGTTAACCTATAACTCTTCGAAATTAACGTCAGTGAAAGAGTTTGGAGTCTTTGGCTCGGCCTCTTCCTTAGCCTTTTCAGCTACAGGCTCTTTATGCTCTTCTTTAAGCTCCTCATTCGGAGTATAATTCTCATTGTCGTAATTGCGAGTCTCCGTTACAGGACAACGCTCTTTTATATAATTGACGACATCTTGCAATCCCTCAGCAAACTTGTCGAAATCCTCTTTGTATAGAAAGATCTTATGCTTGTCATAGACATATCTTCCGTCTCTTTCAATTCTGCGCTTACTTTCCGTGATGGTCAGGTAATAATCATTGCCTTTTGTTGCCTTAACATCAAAGAAATAAGTTCTTTTTCCGGCTCTTACAGGTTTTGAATAAACATCGTCCCCATTGCGTTCTTGTTGCCCTGCATTTTCATAATCATCGTAGTACATATCAATTTTTTTAAAATTCTTTCACAAAGATAAATTTTATTTTGTTTGTAAAGGTTATATTTGCAAAATATTTATAAAAAGTTTTTTTATGCTAAACCGCCGTTTGATTCGGATAAAAGCTTTCAAAGTTCTTTTTGCAGCAGTCGGTTCGGATGAGAGTGTCAGCCGTGCCACCAAAGAGCTTCTTCTTTCTTGTGAGAAAACTAAAGAGCTCTATTACTTTCTGCTCAATATTTCGGGCGCACTTGTCAATACCGCTCAGGATAAAATTGATGCCGGCCTGAGAAAGTTTCGCCCTTCGCAACAGGAGTCCAACCCCAATTTGAAATTTGTAAACAACAGATTTACAGCAATTGTCGATGCAGATCCGGAGTTCGGCAAATATTGCCAGAAGAACGGTTTGACATGGAGTGAATATGATGTCTTTGTAAAGAAAGTGTTCAATTCCATAGCTGCTTCCGATTATTATCAGGAGTATATGAACTCATCTGAGAATTCATTGGAAGAGGATTGCGCGCTTTTTACTCACATATTTGAGCAGGAGTTTGAAGACA
Source organism: Bacteroidales bacterium (assembly GCA_028691975.1). GTDB lineage: Bacteria > Bacteroidota > Bacteroidia > Bacteroidales > UBA932 > Cacconaster. The sequence goes on from JAQUYF010000098.1 coordinate 2,705, forward strand.
ATGACTCGCTTGATGCCATCTTGGAAGATATGTCGGCATATTGGATAGATGATGTAGCGTACGTGCTGAATGTTATTATTGCCAACATTGCTGTTACGGCAAGGAAACAGAAAATCGTACATCCGTCCACGTTTCTTAAAGAAGAGGACAAAGAATTTGCGGTTGAGCTTTTTGAAGAGTCGATTGGCAGATTTGAGAGCTATAAACAGCTGATATCTGACAATGTGTCAAATTGGGAGACTGACAGACTTGTTGCTACCGACATCGCCTTGATGGTAATGGGAATTACTGAGGCGGTTTGCTTTCCGA
>JAQUYF010000099.1 GCA_028691975.1 Bacteroidales bacterium
TACATTCCCATTCCGCCATCGACCAACAAGACCTGTCCTGTCACATATGAGGCGAGGTCTGAAGCTAAGAAAGTACATACTTTGGCAATCTCTTCGGGGGTACCTCCTCTTCGCATGGGAATTCCATTTTCCCACTGTTTACGTACTTCATCAGGCATCTGAGCCGTCATGTCGGTAATGATAAATCCGGGTGCCACAGCATTGGCACGAATGCCCCTTGAACCAAGTTCTTTGGCAACAGATTTGGCTAAGGCTATCATTCCCGCCTTAGAAGCGGAATAATTGGCTTGTCCGGCATTGCCGTGGACTCCGACAATAGAACTGATATTGATGATTGAGCCGCCTCTCTGACGTACCATGACAGGTGCAAGTGCGTGAATAAAGTTAAAGGCACTCTTCAAGTTTACATTAATGACAGCATCCCACTGAGTTTCAGTCATTCTCATGATCAAAGAATCTTTAGTGATACCGGCATTGTTAACAAGAATATCTACTTTGCCGAACTCGGCTACAATAGATTCAACAGTCTGATGAGCAGAATCAAATTCAGCTGCATTTGAAGCGTAAGCCTTGACTTTCACCCCATAAGATTCCAATTCATGCTGAGTATTTTGTGCAATCTCATCAATTACAAGGTCTGTAAATGCTATATCAGCACCTTCCTCGGCAAACTTGAGGGCAATCGAACGTCCGATCCCCCGCGCAGCTCCTGTAATCAGAGCCACTTTTCCTTTAAGCAGTGTCATAATATTTTATACTATTTCAGCCAGCAAATCATATTCACCGGCACTTTTAATCTTAACATTAATAAAGTTTCCTATCAAATTTTCAGGTACCATCCTGATAAGAGAGTGTTCGTCTCCTATCAGAATTTCGCCGTCAACCTCAGGAGATTCGCTCATACTTCGAGCCACTATTACTCCGTCCGTAAAGGAGTCACAAAGCACTCTCGTCGTACTTCCTATCCTTGAGCAGTTGTAATCGAGCGAAATCTTAGACTGTACCTCCATCAACTCATTGTACCTCTCCTGTTTTACCCTTTCGGAAATGGAATTTCTGTAGTTTAAGGCTCCGTATGTCCCCTCCTCTTCCGAGTAGGTAAACGCACCGAGTCTCTCAAATCTGTACTCCCTCACAAAATTAAGCAGATCTTCAAAATCTCTCTTCCCTTCACCGGGGTGGCCTACTATCATAGTGGTACGCAACACTACTCCCGGTACCATTTTGCGAAATTTTTCTATCAGTTCGCGAGTCTGACGACCGTCAATTGATCGTTTCATCATGCTCAGTACCTTATCGGAAGAGTGCTGAAGCGGGATATCGATATACTTGCAGATTTTCGGATTGTCCGCCATTATCTCAAGCACATCTTCAGGAAATCCGGCCGGATATGAATAGTGCACTCTGATCCATTCAATTCCCTTTATAAGTGAGAGCTTTTCGAGCAGCTGGCCAAGCATCCTTTTCTTATAGATGTCGAGTCCGTAGTAGGTTGTGTCCTGAGCAATTACAATTAACTCTTTTACCCCCATAGCCGCCAGATTTTCCGCTTCGCGGAGCAAATCATTCATGGGAACCGAGATATGAGGACCTCTGATAAGCGGTATAGAGCAGTAGGCACAACTGCGGTCACAGCCTTCGGCTATTTTAAGATATGCGTAGTGCTTAGGCGTAGTCAGAACCCTCTGAAGTGCAAGGTCTCCTCTTAGCGGCACCCCAAGTGCATCAAGTAGCTCATTGGTATTGAGTGTGCCGAACCATCCGTCAACCTCGGGAATGGCATCTTTCAACTCGTTCGGATAACGCTGTGAAAGGCATCCGAATACGAAAATACTTTTTATACAGCCGCTGTTCTTAGCCTCTACAGCCTCAAGTATCGTGTCAATCGACTCCTGCTTGGCATCCTTGATAAAGCCGCAGGTGTTGATAACAACGCTGTCAACGGCATGTTGGGCAAGGTCCTCACCTTCAGGAGCAATCTCAATCCCGTGCGCAACAATCTGCCTCAGAATGTGCTCGGAATCAACGCGATTTTTGGAGCATCCAAGTGATATGAGTTGTATTCGCGCCACTACTCTTTTGTCTCTTCTTCCTTCTTATTCTCTTCCTCTGCAGATGCTTCTGCCTTATCTTCCTCTTCAACAAAGTCTAAAGAAGCATACTGCTTCAAAACCGAATACCAGTCGAGTACTTTTTTCATGTGTGAAACATAAAATCTCTCTTCATCGTAGTTGGGGAGTGCCTCGGCAAAGAAAGCCTTGATTACTTTAGGGTCGGCTTTTGACGATGGGGCGTCATTTTCGCCAAGCTGTGCAGCCATCTTCTGCAATACTTCTTTGAGCGAAACTTCATCTTCGTTGGTGTAAATCGATATATCGGCCAAGGTGGTAACTTTGGCATTCAAGCCAAAGGAAGTTCTATGTTTTGTAATCAGCGATTCCACAATAACGCCATTCTTAGCCTGTGCAAGATATCTGAACAAACCAGGTTGTCCCGATATCGATAAAATCTCTTTAAGATCTGTCTTCATGTTTTTTTCTATTATTAAATGGTTAGACCATATTTCTCTGTTTCTTAATTGTCTCGTAAGCTATCTGTACTTGTTTGAATTTCTCTTCTGCAGCCTTCTGTACGTCTGCTCCGAGTGAAGCGACTTTATCAGGATGGTGTTTTATGGCAAGTCTCTTGTACGCTTTCTTTACCTCTTCATCAGTCGCATCCGGAGATATCTCAAGTACTTTGTATGCAGAATCCGTCTGCTTTACAAACATGGCAAGTATCGAATCGGTGTCGGCACTGTTCAAGCCGATTGCGCTACCGATTGCCTTCAAAATATCTATCTCCTGCCGGCAAACGCTTGCATCACTCTCGGCCAAAGCCACAAGATAGTGAAACAGTTGCATGCGCTGCGAATAGTTCATATACTGCCTTATCTGCCCGCCTACCTCGTATATGTTGATGTTCTTGTCTTTAAGCTCCTTCAGTATTCTGTTTGCCTCGGGAAGTGC
>JAQUYF010000050.1 GCA_028691975.1 Bacteroidales bacterium
TGTGATTATCCAGCATATAACATATAGCAAACTCGACCAATGTTATGATTCAACGATATTCACAGACTCGGAGATTAAAGGACGATTGGGTGTTAATGCAATAGCTACACAAAGACATCTTTTTGATCACGTGATTTATGATTCTAAAAATGAGAAAGACTTTGCAGAGGATATTGACACGCAAACCGATGTAGCCGTTTATGTGAAACTACCCAAGGCCTTTTACATAAATACTCCGGTTGGTAAATACAATCCTGACTGGGCCATAGCCTTTGAAGAAGGAGCAGTCAAGCATATTTACTTTATTGCAGAAACAAAGGGTGAGGCAAACACATTGCAATTTGAAGATGCAAACTTGCAAGGGGTGGAAAAGGCCAAGAAGAAGTGTGCTGAAGAGCATTTTAAGACTATCAGTACCGACAAAGTAAAATATGGCGTTGTAAGCTCATATAAGGAGTTATATAATATTGTTACAATCTAAAACACATAGATTTCATCCTCCTGCACACCCGCCGGTACTTTCCACATATACCGCATCCCGAATACAATAAAAAAGTTATCTTTGTGGACTAAATTGGTTAGAATCGATAAGAATGAAGCACAGGGTTTTTATTTTTGAGGACGATGCGAATATTGCGCTGGAGCTGAAGAAGCTTGTGGAGCGTAACGGCATGGAAGGCTGTACATTGCAGGATTTTGAGAATCCCGAGCCGGAAACAAGCCGTTTTGCACCGCATATAATCCTGTTGGACATCAACTTACCATTTTACAACGGCTTTTATTGGTGCCGCAAGATCCGCCAGAGTACCATCTGCCCCATTATCATGATTTCCGCCAGGGACGGAGACTCCGACCAGGTAATGGCCCTTGAGAACGGTGCCGATGACTATATCTGTAAGCCATTTAACAGTGAGATAGTCATCGCAAAGATTAGAAGTCAGATCCGCAGATGCTACGGCGAGTACCATCCTGACACCATGGCCTCATCCATAGAGAAAAACGGTCTCATACTTGACTTGGGGAAGATGACCGTCAGCCACATGGAAAAGTCCGAACTCCTGTCCGCCAAGGAAATGTCACTGATGCAGGCTCTCATGGAGAAGTATCCTGCCCCTGCAGTGAGAGATATCCTGCTTGAAAAGGTTTGGGACGACAAGTCTTTTGTGGACGAAAACACTCTTAATGTCAATATTGCACGACTTCGCAAAAAGTTGGAAGACATCGGCCTGCCAAATGCTATTGAAACAGTGCGCGGTATCGGTTACAGACTTGTTTTGGCACAATAATCAAACTCATGGGGCAAGGCACACACAATAGAGACGGTTGCTTACGCAAAAGATTTTGGCACGAAGTGCGCGGATACGTGCTGCTTTACCTTTTCAATTTCATCCTGCTGGCAACGCTTTTCTTCCTTTTAGACGGCTTCAATACCGTGTCCGGTCTCTTGTATTTCATACTGTTGTCAACCGTATCTCTACTTGTGTTTATCACATATTTCTTCTTTAAAAAGAAAAAACAATATGGGAGAGAAGATGCAGAAGCCTCTGATGCAGCCCTGCAGCGACTCCAAGCCGCAGCATACGAGAAGAAATACAGGGAGCACCTGCTCTTTATCAACCGCTGGGTACATTACATTAAAACGCCGATTTCTGTCATCCGCGCCGTCATTCAGGATGAGGAGTCAGCTGCCGCCGAAAACATTACCGGCCCTGCCGAATCCGAAGAGCATTTACACGAAGTGCTGGGACAGATTAAGGCAGAATCGGACCGCATCCTTGAGGGTGTCAATTCGGCCCTCAACTTTGCCAGAGCCACCGACTTCGCAAATGACTTTAAGTTGGAAAGATTTGATTTGCACGAATCCCTGTCTGAAACTATCAATGAGTTGAAAGGCAATTTTATACGCGCCAATGTCTATCCCGATTTGCGGATATCTGTCGGAAAACAGATTGAAAGTGACCGCAAGTGGCTGAAGTTCATCTTCTTTCAGCTGCTCACCAATGCCATCAAGTATTCTCATCCGGGAGGGAAAGTATCTATCTATCTTTCCGATAAAGGAAATAATACCATTTGTATTGAAGACAGAGGCATAGGCATAGCAAGTGAAGACATCGGGAGCATATTCGATATATTTTACACCGGCTCAAATGGTCGAAAAATGGGCGAATCAACAGGCATCGGCCTCTATTTAGTTAAAACTATCTGCGATCAACTCGACTATTCCATCTCTGTCGAGAGCAAAATCGATCAGGGCAGCATCTTCTCACTGCATATTGGAGATCGGCTCATTACAAAATTGTAATCTAATTGTAAGAATAAACAATTGTTGTCGGGTTACCGGAGGCCTATCTTTGCAGAAAAATTAACAAAATATGCTTCTACAAATTAACAATCTGACCAAGTATTACGGTAAAGACAACGTAACAAAAGCTCTTGACGGCATCAATATGTCGGTGGAAAAGGGCGATTTTATCGGTATTATGGGGCCTTCGGGAAGTGGAAAGACTACCCTGCTTAACATTATAGCTACAATTGACAAACCCACTTCAGGTTCCGTACTTCTTTCCGGTCAGGAACTTTCAAAAATTGACGAAGAGAAGCTCTCATCTTTCAGAAGAAATGAATTGGGTATCGTTTTTCAAGACTTTAATCTTATTGACTCTCTGACTGTCAAGGAGAACTTGGCACTTCCGATGGTCCTCGAAAAGAAGCCTGTATCCGATATAGAAAATCGCCTTTCCGAAGTGGTCAGGCTGCTTGGAATTGAGACATTGCTCGAGAAAAGGCCATACGAAATTTCCGGAGGGGAGACACAAAGGGTGGCTATCGGCCGCGCCATATTCAATGCTCCGTCACTTCTGCTCGCAGATGAACCGACCGGTAATTTGGACACCAAAAATTCCAATGCAGTGATGAATCTCTTCTCGGAGATTAATGACAGACATGGTGTCACAACTTTGGTGGTAACCCACAACCCTGAAGCGGCCTCATATTGCAAGAAGATCATTTTCATCAGAGATGGAAGGCTCTACAATAAAATAGAAAGGGGTGAGAACCGGAAACAGTTCTTCAACCAGATAATGGATGTACTCTCATTCTTAAGTACCGCACAGGATGTGGAATAAGGAGACATTGTCATGACTTTCAAAGATATAATAAAAGACGAGATTAGAGGGAATATCCCTACCTATAAAGAATACTTTCTCGCTACGGCATTTTCCGTACTTGCAGTATTTATGACACTTATGGTCATCTTCAATCCCCTTTTGATGCTCAATTCACTGGCAGTTAACTTTGTTATGGCGACAAAAGCCGTTCTGATAATTATCTGCATCTTTTTGGTGATGTTTATCTACTACTCCCAATACACCTTTCTCAGGCACCGCAGCAGGGATTATGCAATGTTCACCATTCTGGGGATGAAGCGAAGCCGTCTGACCTTCCTCAATTTTTGCGAGTCGGCCACCGTTTACTTTGCGGGATTTATGACAGGAGTGCTCGTCTCTCTTTTGCTTGAGAAGCTGATTTTTATGGGCTTCGCCAAAATACTTGATATTCCTGAATTCGGTATGTATCTGCCGACTAAGGCCATCATTGTGACTTTTATCATTTTTGCCGCCATTTTTGCCGTCATGCAGATTGTATCATGTATAATGCTCCACAGGATGGATGTAAAAAAATATCTCCTCTTCGGACAGAAAACACAGAAAATGAAGAAGATCAATGTTCCGGTAGCTATTATAGGTGCCATCTTGATACTGGGAGGTTACTATCTTGCACTAACGGTCACTGACAATAATCTTTTCCAAAGAATAATTCCGGTCGTACTGATGGTTGTGGTAGGACTTTACTTTTTTTACAGTGAATTGTGCCCCTGGGTATTCCAACTGATGGAAAAACACAAAGCCTGCTACTTCAAAGGTGTCAATATGCTCTGGATCTCCGATATGAGATACCGCATTAAAGATTTTACGCTCATCCTCTATCTAATCACGGTCACCATGTCCGTAGGTTTAACCGGCTTTACCGCAGTCTTTAATGTCGCCACATCAGAACTGGCAGATGCCCTTGTCCCCAATGAGAGCACACTCTATCCGATAGCAGTGTTGAAAGTAACACCTTATTGTGATACACTGTGTACTGTACCAAAGATCGAAAAGCTCCTTTCAGATGAGCAAATAAGCTATACTGAGAGTACAGTCAACCTATATACCATTCTTGATAAAAGTAAAGCCTTAATTAGAAATTCCGACCTGAAGTACCTGTTCGATGGCGTGAATATGCCTGTAATGGGAACTGCAGACACAATGAGACTGTTGGACTCCGAGCACAAAATGGCTGTTCATCTTCCACTTAGATATGTCTATGCCGTAAAGGATGACGTTATTAACCGCTATACTGAAGGATATGATGAGTGTTCACTGACCCTGTTCGAATTTAAGGCCCCTAAAAACTTGGGGAAGCAGCTAATCCCCATCAATGACAGCAACGATACACAACAAACAGGGGAAATGCTTTACTCCTCAGGCCTTTTCAAATACTTCTACTTCATAATGAGAAGAACTTACCTGCTGCTGAGTTTCTACTTTGTAATTGTATTTTATGTCTGCGCAGGGTGTATGCTGTATTTCAAGTTTTACAACAATGCAACCGAAGAGGGTGCCAAATATCTGAGTTATTTGAAGATGGGTCTTTCCCCTAAGGAAATCCGGAAATCGGCGACTATCCAGATTGCAACACTCTTCTTACTGCCTACACTGATGAGCATCCTCAATGCAGCCATGGCAATGTCCGCTCTCCTAAGAGATGGAGCACCTGCCACATTTATGACTAATACGCTCTGTATCATCCTGTTCACCCTGTTTATACAAGTTATATACTACTTTGTGATAAGGTCAGGATACCTGCGGAAAATACTGCCGTAAGTCTGCTACGCCTCCTCTACCGTGTTGGTGACGATCTCCGGCTTTGAAAAAGGATTTGTCGGTTGTTCCGGATTTTCGGGCGTAAGAGTCTTCTTGCTGCAAGAGCAAACGCACATTGCTACAACGACTAATGCCATCAAAAATAAAACTGTTTTTTTCATATTAATTTTTTGGAACTGCTTTTGAAAAATATTTCCAGTGAAAAATAGCAAGGTAAAAGGCCCCGCATGTAATACAGGTGTCCGCAAAATTGAAGATTGGCCTGAAGAACAAAATATCTTTGCCTCCCCAAATTGGGACCCAACTTGGGAGCGTGGTATCGACAATCGGGAAGTAGAGCATATCCACTACCTTGCCGAACAAGAACTTGGAGTATCCTCCCCCCTGAGGAAACAACTGTGCAACATCAGTGAAGGTGCTCTCGCTAAAGATAACACCGTAGAACAGGGAGTCGAGAATATTGCCAAGTGCGCCGCACATGATGGCTGCCAATCCGAATAAAACACCGACAGGAACGTCGGGCTTCTTCATCAACTTTCTGATATACAGAAAGACAGCTATCACAAGTACGATGCGACAAATGCTCAATATCAATTTACCGACGCTGCCACCCGCCTGCATGCCAAAAGCCATTCCGTTATTTTCAATAAAAAATATCTGGAACCAGTCACCAAAGACATGAATGCTCTGCCCTATCGTCATGTTGCACTTGACCAGAATCTTGGAGACCTGATCAATTATCAGCAACAGCAACACGAAAGCGGTAATTTTAGCGCCTCTTGAGATCTTCATCTATCGGACCTATTTGTTTTTATCATTCTTTGCCTCAATGCTCAAAGTTGCATGAGGTACGATTCTTAATCTTTCTTTAGGAATCAATTTGCCTGTCTCACGGCAAATACCGTAAGTCTTATTCTCAATCCTGATAAGCGCAGCTTCCAAACTTTGAATAAACTTGTACTGACGTGCAGCCAACTGTCCCGATTCCTCCTTAGAGAGAGCTGAAGCGCCCTCCTCCAACACCTTAAAAGTAGGAGAAGTGTCTTCTGTATCATTGCTGGAGCTATGATCAACAACGCCTTTAAGCATATCATAATCCGCCCTAGCTTTCGCAAGCTTCTCTAAAATAATCTGTTTGAACTCTTGCAGCTCTTCATCACTATAGCGTACCTTTTCCTGTTGAGGTTCCGCTGTTTCTTCTTTCTTTGCCATAGCTTAATTGTTTATTTCGTAAAGATAATAATAAGAGTTGAAAACTCAGCATTTTTAATAATGAATTTTGTCTTCATTTTCTTTCCAGGCCTGAAATGGGACCATACCTTGCTCAGGCAGAATACGCTGCATCAAAATACTTCTCTTCTCCTTTTTAAGATCTATCTGTCTGTAAATATATCTGTCATCAAAACCGACAGTAGCAGCATCATCCTGATTGCCTGAATAATATATTGCGTCTATGTGAGCCCAATAGCAGGCGGCAAGGCACATCGGACAAGGCTCGCAACTTGTATAAAGCAGGCATCCGTCCAGATCAAAAGTCTTCAATTTTTTGCAGGCAGATCTTATTGCGTTGACCTCCGCATGAGCTGTCGGATCAAAATCCTTCGTCACGCTGTTGGAAGCGGAAGCAATAATTTTTCCGTCCTTAACAATTACACACCCGAACGGTCCACCGCCGGAAGTTGCACTCTCTTTGGCAAGAGCTATAGCTTTTGCCATAATTTCCTCGTTAGTGTAACTCTTCATAATATTCTGTTAATTAGTTATCTGCTCAATTTTGAGACAGCTATCCGTATCTCTCCGTCTTCCCACTCGACTTTAACTCCTCCTGCACATTCGGCATCAAGTCTGATGCTCTCTGCAAGTGTCTGTTCACAAACATAATGCCTGAATTGAGATAGAGATTCGGCTATCTCGCTGCGATCTTCTATAACAACTGCTATTCTGTCTGTTACCTCAAAACCGCTGTCTTTTCTGAGATTTTGGATACGATTGATCAGTTCGCGCGCAACACCCTCCTTACGAAGTTCATCGGTAACGGTGACATCAAGAGCCACCGTCAACCTGCCCTCCGTAGCAACCAACCATCCCGGCATATCTTCGGAAGTGATCTCATAATCCTCAGGGGTCAGTTCAACATCGCCTGAAGGCAACGCCAATGTATAATTGCCGCTGCGTTCGATATCCGATATCGTCTGCTGTGCGATGGTTGACAAAGAGAAAGCAATCTCCTTCATCTGCTTTCCGTAACGCTTCCCAAGAGTCTTGAATTTAGGCTTTATTTTCTTGGTAATCAAGCCTGTAGTATCATGTATAAATTCAACTTCCTTAACATTTACCTCACCCAAAATAAGCTGCTTGACCATCTCGATTTGATGCTGAATATGCGCATCAAGTACAGGTATGATGATTTTAGCCAGCGGCTGACGCACCTTGATATTAACCTTTCGTCTCAAAGCCAACACCATTGACGAACCAAGTTGGGCAAGACTCATTCTCTCTTCAAGATCCGAATCAATATCAGCCTCGCAGCAATCAGGCATCATCACAAAGTGAACCGAATCTGCCTCAGGCACAAGATCACAGTAAAGCCTGTCCATAAAGAACGGTGAAATTGGCGCAGCAAGTATGGCAACAGTTTTAAGTGCCTCATATAATGTCTGATACGCAGCTTTCTTACTTTCTGTCATGCCGCCTCCCCAAAATCTCTTTCTATTAAGCCTGACATACCAGTTGCTCAGATTGTCACATACAAAATCCTGAATCATTCGGCCGGCAGTAGTAAAGTCATAATCCTCATAAGAGGCTTTTACATTTTTAATCAGCGTATTAAGAAGAGATATAAGCCATCTGTCGATCTCCTGCCTCTCGGCAACAGGAATCGGAGGAATGTTCGGATCAAACTTATCCACATTTGCGTAGAGGGCAAAGAAAGAATAGGTGTTATACAGTGTTCCGAAAAATTTCCTTCTCACTTCATCTACTCCAGCCTCATCAAACTTCAGGTTGTCCCAAGGCTGAGCGTTGGTAAGCATGTACCATCTCAGAGAATCGGCACCATATTCATCGAGAGCCTTAAACGGATCTACAGCATTACCGAGCCTCTTGCTCATCTTGTTGCCATCCTTATCCAACACCAAACCATTGGAAATAACGCTCTTATATGCGCATTTACCACTTACCATAGTGGAAATTGCGTGCAATGTAAAGAACCACCCTCTGGTCTGATCAACACCTTCTGCGATGAAATCTGCAGTCTGTCCGAATTCAGGGGTTCCCAATTTTGCCAGCCCTTCCTGGGCAAACGGCATAGATCCGGAATCAAACCATACATCTATCAGATCACTCTCACGTACCATCTTCCGGCCGTCATCCGAAACAAGAAACCAACCATCCACATAAGGACGGTGCATATCTATCTTATCATAATTTGACTTGGCATAATCCCCAGGCACAAAACCCTTATCTTTCAGTGGATTAGATGGCATAATGCCTGCAGCAACAGACTTTTCCAACTCGTCATACAACTCCTTCAGGGAGCCGATGCACTTCTGCTGCAGTCCATCTTCCGTCCTCCATATAGGAAGAGGAGTACCCCAATAACGGCTGCGTGACAAGTTCCAGTCCTGAAGGTTTTCAAGCCATTTGCCGAATCTACCTGAACCCGTAGCTTCGGGCTTCCACTTGATACTCTTATTTAGCTCTATCATCTTATCCTGCACGGCAGTACTCTTGATAAACCATGAATCCAACGGATAATACAGAATCGGCTTGTCCGTTCTCCAGCAGTGAGGATAGTTGTGAACGTGCTTTTCTATCTTAAAGGCCTTGCCCTGCTGCTTTAGTTCTACACAAAGATCAATATCAAGGGTTACATCGTCCGGACCGAGAGCAGGGTCGTATGCATTCTTTACAAATCTGCCTGCATAAGGTGCATATTTGTCAACATCCACTCTGTCTTTCACGAAATCGGGATCAAGATCTTCAATCCTGTAAAGCTTACCGGTACGGTCAACCATTGCCTGGCGTATTCCTGCGGCATCAACAACCATCATCGGAGGAACACCGTTAATCTTGGCAACCTTATTGTCATCGGCACCGAATGTAGGAGCTATGTGGACAATCCCCGTACCATCTTCAGTGGTCACGAAGTCGCCTGTTATCACCTTCAAGCCGCCCTCTTCACACTTAACCCACGGGATCAACTGTTCGTATCTGATACCTGAGAGAGCAGACCCTTTTATCGGCGCTCCGAACACCTTGTACGGATTTTTATCGTTAAAATGAGCATTTATCAGAGCCTTCGCCAAAACATAGATTGCCGGCTCTTTAGTATACGGATTTACACTCTCAACCCTGACATATTCAATATTAGGCCCTACACAAAGTGCCGTATTGGAAGGAAGTGTCCACGGAGTGGTGGTCCATGCTATAAAAAATACCGGAAGTGTGCTGTCTTCAAACAAAAATTCGGACTTTGCATCCTTTATAACCTTAAACTGTACAACTGCAGTAGTATCCTTAACGTCCCTATAGCAGCCCGGTTGATTTAACTCATGCGAACTTAGACCGGTACCGGCAGCCGGTGAATATGGCTGGATAGAGTATCCCTTGTAGAGCAACCCTTTGTCGTAAATATCCTTCAGCAGATACCACAGGGTCTCAATATAATGATTATCATAAGTAATATACGGATTGTCCATATCTACCCAATAACCTATTCTCTCGGTAAGAGACATCCACTCTTTGGTATATTTCATCACCTCTTTGCGGCAGGCCTTATTGTAATCTTCAACAGAAATCTTCTTGCCGATATCCTCCTTGGTAATACCCAACATCTTCTCAACGCCCAACTCTACAGGCAGGCCATGAGTATCCCAACCTGCTTTTCTCTCAACACGGTAACCTGTCTGAGTCTTATATCTGCAGATCGTATCCTTTATGGAACGTGCCATAACATGGTGTATACCCGGCATTCCGTTAGCAGAAGGGGGACCTTCGAAGAAAACGAATTTCGGCCTTCCCTCGCCCTGTTCAAGCACTTTTTTAAAGGTATTATCTTTGCGCCATCTCTCTAATACTGTACGATTTATATCGACCAAATCTAATTTTTTGTACTCGGCAAATTTCATGCTCTTTCTCTTATTTTTATTTTTTGAATTTGCAAAGATACGATAATTCACTAACTTTGAGCAATCAACAATATCAACTTTATGGGCTTAATCGACATTATCATCGTAATCTGTTTCCTTCCTGCCCTCTATTTCGGCATCAAAAACGGACTCCTCAAGCAAATAATCTCTCTTGCCGTCATTTTCCTCGGAATTTGGCTATCCATAAGATTTGCAGATCTTGTATCTACCTGGATATTAAAGTATTTGGAGATATCTAAGATTTGGGTTAATATTATCTCCTATATAATTATTTTTTCTTGCGTTGCCATTATTCTCAGTCTGGTGGGTAAGTTGATGGAAAAAGTAATCAAAGTAGCCCTGCTTGGATGGCTTAACCGTCTGTTGGGCGTCATCCTGACAATCGGCATATTTGCGCTCATTATTTCAGTCACCATATACTTCATTGATTCGGTAAATAACCTTGTAGAGTTTATTCCCGAATACAAAATTGAAGAATCCAAATTGTATCCGTTTTTCTTAAAAACAGCCAATTCTCTCTTTCCTGTTTTGAAGAATCTTTTCTAAAAAAAATATTTCACTCCACTGCGAACAAGAGTTGTGAAAATTGCTTTTTCGAGCATACTGTTCTGCTCGATTTTGTCCTATTTTGCTTGCGAAAACAAACAACAAAATAATGACAAAAAAAGAAAAGATATTTTCCGCCGCAGAACTTGAACACACGATCAGAGGTATAATGACACCTGTCGGATCCTTACTTGGAGCCGCCTACATCATCACTATGATCGTTGCGCTTGTTTTGTGCGCAATATCTGCATTGATATTAATTTAGAGGGGGCTGTGGGAAGAGTGTCGAATGGCAGATAGACCGTGGGGAGAGAGATGCCCCCTCTTTTAAAAACTAAAGAGATATGAAGATGAAACAGGATATTAAACAACACGACAAGACAGACTGTGCAGCGGCATGTATAGCTTCTATTGCACGCCGGTACGGATACAGGATCCCTCTGACCATCATCAGAGAAGCTTCCGGTACAGGCAGAGGCGGCACTACCATCAAGGGGATAATAGATGCCTGCGGCGAGATTGGCTTCAGCGCAAAGGCCTTCAAGTCACCTGAGGCCGATATTAACCCTCTCTATAAAGTACAATGCCCTGTGATCCTGCATCTGCTGAAAGAGAACGGAGATCTGCATTTCGTGGTTTTATACGCAATTAACACTGTGAAAGCAACGATCATGGACCCTGCCGAAGGGACCCGATGCAAAATCAAAACAGAGCAGTTGCGAAAAGAATGGAGCGGATATATCGTAACAATGATACCGGATACCAACATGAAGATATCCAACACTCACCCTTCACTGTGGATTCAGTGCCTCTCTTTGCTGAGGCTTGTAAAAAAAGATCTGATCCTGTCACTTGCAGGAGCTTTGGTTTATATCATAATCGGTATCAGCACAGCCCTGTTTCTGCAACATATTATTGACAATGTCCTACCCGCACACGATATCGGAGAGTTGAGCAAAGTAGGTACAGTTATGACACTTCTAATGATAAGCGCCTTATTTATAGGATATTGTCGCATAGTATTCTCTCTGCGAGCCGGAATTAATGTGGACAGCCGTATCATATTAAAGTACATGAGTCATTTGCTCAAATTGCCTTTGAGCTTCTTCTCGCAGAGAGGCACGGGTGAACTCAACTCAAGAATTGGAGATGCAATGAAGATCCGTTCATTTTTAATTGACGGTCTGACAGGTATATTTATCAGTATTTTAACATTATCCGTCTCGTTTGCTCTCATGTTTACTTATTATTGGAAATTGGCGTTACTCACGCTCATTTTTATCCCATTGTACATCACACTTTATCTGATATCCAATAAAATAAACAAGAGGGCAAATCGAGACATCATTGAAAATGCCGCGCGCTTTGAGGAAAAGACGGTCGAGAGCATTACTGCGGTCAGAAGCATAAAGTATTTCGGCAACGAGGAGACCTACTTGAGGATGGTAGAGAAGCAGTACGTCACTTTGGCCGACAAGATCTATAAAGGCGGCAAATATATAGGCATCTTTGCAACCTCTTCGGATGCAATCTCCAAACTGCTAACCATCGTACTTCTGATTATCGGCTCACTCTTTATTTTCAACGGCGAATTAAGCGTTGGAGAGCTCATTTCATTTTACACAATGACAGCTTACTTCTCATCTCCTCTCAGCAAACTTGTAAACATAAACAGTGAGATTACGGAGGCCAACATTTCCGCAGAGCGTATCTTCGATATTCTTAATCTTGAGCCGGAAGGGACTCATACCATAGAATTTCCATTAGAGAAGAGCCATGATATCGTGTTCAGGGACGTGACATTTTCATATCCGGGCAATGAAACTCTTCTCAAGAACTTCAATCTGACAATTGAAAAAGGAAAAATCACCGCAATAAAAGGAGCGAGCGGCTGTGGTAAAAGCTCAATTGCCTCCCTGATAATGAGGGGATACAAGGTACAGCAAGGAAAAATACTCCTCAACGGGACCGATATCAATCTGATCGACCTGGAGCAATGGCGTTCCTTTGTCTCAATTGTACCGCAGGAGAGCGATCTTATGAGTTGCAATATCCTTGAAAATGTGACCGGCTTACAGGCAGATCCCGATATAGAAAAAGTCATCAGTATTCTTGAAGAACTTGGACTCCGTAATTTCATTGCTTCTCTGCCTATGGGTATTTTGACAAAAATAGGAGAGCAGGGATCACGTCTTTCCGGAGGGCAGAAACAGAGAATAGCCCTTGCAAGGGCACTGTACAGGGAGCCGCAAATCCTGATACTGGATGAAGCGACATCATCTCTTGATGATGAATCGCAGCAATATATTCTGAACAAAATGATTTCGCTCAGAAATGAAGGAAAAAGCATAATTATGATCTCGCACAAAGCGGATAACATTAACATAGCAGACACAATAATTGATATGAGTGCGCACTCAGCATAGGTTAAGTCCGGACGCCTTTAAGGACGGACAAATTATTAAAATTATAGATCATGGAAGAACTAAGAATGAACGAATTGGGGCTGAAAGAATTAAATTCTTCCGAACTCCAGACTACAGGTGGTATCAGCTTTGTCGATGCACTGCGTGCCATTGAAAAAATCAGACTTGTAGTTACATTTATCAGCAATTACATTCCGGAACTTGTCGAAGGATTTAAAGACGGATATGCGGCAAGTCAAGTAACCATTCATTAACATTTAAAATGAAGATAACATGAAAACAGATTATCAAAACTTCGGATTAATTGCCATCGGGGAGCACGAAAGTGCCTGTATTGCAGGTGGCATTGACAGATCTGCTCAGCAAGCCCTGTACACTATAGGATATGCACTGGGATCACTGGCGGGATACCTTTCCAAGCTTTACACCAAATGGTTTAAAAAAACTGCTGTAGCATAGAGAGAGTATCATCTTCTAATTATTCGGGATGCCTCTTAATTGAGGCATCCTATTAAAAAAGTAGTAC
>JAQUYF010000051.1 GCA_028691975.1 Bacteroidales bacterium
CGGAGAGAGCGAGTTAAAAATCACAGTTTTCGTCATCCCCACCTTGTCAATTGACTTGACATAGAGTACAAATGCGAGGCAAGAGCAGAGCAGTGCCAGACACAACAAGGGTTTAATAACTGAAAAAGTGAGCAAACCGGGCCTCCATGCAGGCAAGCCCCAAAGCAAAAATGGGATTAAAAAGAAAAATATGGAGATGAAAAACTGATACGATGTGATGGTATAAGCATTGTAATCGCTTGTCAATCTCTTACATACAAGGCCGTAACCGACAGAACCCGCAACAGCAAGGGCCAAAAATAGAAGCCCGTATAGATACTCCGGCTTGACAGATCCTCCATTCCACATGAAAATCAAGATTCCGGGCAGAGTAATAACTACAGCTATTATGTTGAGTTTTGTAAGTGGCTCCTTATATATAATCTGTCCCAGAATTAATGTAAAGATGGGGATAGTGGCAATTACAACCGAAGATAGAGTTGCAGAATCAGTGGTTTTCATTCCGTAGGACTCGCCTATGAAGTATATGAACGGCTCGAAAAACGAGATCAAAAGAAACCATTTCCAATCTTTTTTCTTCACTTTCTGGAGTTTACCCGTCAACTTTGAAAAAAGCATCAGGACACATCCGGAGATCGTAATTCGAAGAAAAACGAATATGAAAATAGGCACGTCCTGACGTATCAGGTCATTTGTCCAAATAAATGAAAATCCCCAAAGGGTCACGGCAAGCAGTAAAAGAAGATATGTTACCGTGTTGTTATGCTTTTGCTCCATACTGATCACCTTTCGAAATATAACTCTTTAGAATTGCGCAACCCTGTCAACTTGCCATCCTTTACCACCTGCACACCATTGACAAAAGTGTGCACAACAGAAGAACTGAAAGAGGTAAACGGAGACCAGCCGCACTTACAGGCCGGAGCCACCGTACAACCCTTTTCATAATCAAATAATGTCAAATCCGCATAGTAGCCTTTTCTGATAAAACCGCGTCCCTTAACATTAAAACAGCGTGCAGGCGCATGAGACATTGACTCTACCACATTTTCAATCTTGAAGACTCCCTGCTTGCAAAGCTCAAGCATCATCAATAGCGAATACTGCACCAGAGGGAGTCCGGAAGGGGAGTGTAAATAGTCCTGCTGCTTTTCCGAAAGCAGGTGCGGGGCATGATCAGTGGCGACAACCGGAATAATGCCTGCTCTGACAGCGTGACGCAGAGCATACCTGTCATGCTCACTCTTGATTGCCGGATTACATTTTATCTTGGCACCGAATGACTCGTAATCTTTATCGCAAAACCAAAGATAATGGACGCAAATTTCAGCCGAAATATCAGGATTGACCTTTTGAGCCACTCTTATCAGATTGATCTCTTCTTCTGTGCTGATGTGAAGTATATGTAAACGTGATTTGTTGCGCAGAGCAAGATTAATTGCCTTACGTGTAGATGCTATACAAGCCTCGCGACTTCTAATATTAGGGTGCTCCGATATGGGGATATCCTCTCCGAAACGCGCTATGGCATCATTCAGATTTCTCTTAATAATCGACTCTTCCTCACAGTGAGTGGCTATCAGCACCGGACTGTTGGAAAAGATTGCATCCAGCACATCCGGATCACTGACAAGCATATTGCCTGTTGAAGAGCCCATAAAGACTTTCACTCCGCAAACTCTGTTTTTATCCAGATGGACTATCTCCGAGATGTTGTCATTGTCAGCCCCAAGGTAAAAAGAGTAATTAGCATACGATGCATTAGCTGCAATGTCAAACTTCTTATTCAGAAGATCTATAGAGCAGGTTGGTGGATTGTTGTTTGGCATATCCATGAAAGAGGTCACTCCGCCCAGCACGGCTGCAGCACTTTCACACCCTATTCCACCTTTGTATTCTGCCCCCGGTTCCCGGAAATGCACCTGGTCATCTATCACTCCGGGCATAACATAAAGGCCCTCTGCATCAACCACCTGATCCGCCTCGGATTCATATTTGAGTGTAGCTGCGGCATCGGAAGTAATATCTTCTATGATGCCGTCACAAACGAAAAGGCTTCCCCTGAAGGAGAGCCATTCGTTAATAATTGTGCCATTCTTGATTAACAGTTTCAAGACTTTGCCGGTTTGATTTTCCTGAATCTTAACTTAATAACGCCCCAAAATGCCTCACCGAATATTCCGCTGCTCATTTTGGATGTGCCTTCTGTTCTGTCGATAAATATAATTGGGACCTCTTCTATCTTGTAACCCAACTTATAAGCGTTGTACTTCATCTCTATCTGGAAGCCGTATCCTTTCATCTTGATACGATCAAAATCAATAGCTTTCAGCAACTTTACGCTGTAACACTTAAATCCGGCAGTGGTGTCATAGACTTTCATGCCAAGTATAGTGCGGACATACATTGAAGCATAATAAGACATTATTACACGACCTATCGGCCAGTTAATCACACTGATACCGTTGCAGTAGCGCGAGCCGATGGCCAAATCAACCCCATTTTCAGTACAAGCCTTATACAGGCGCGGCAAATCTTTAGGGTTGTGTGAAAAATCGGCATCCATCTCAATCACATAATCATACTCATGCTCAATCGCCCACTTGAAACCTGTAATGTATGCTGTTCCAAGGCCTTGCTTTCCCGACCTTTCAAGGATAAAAAGAGATTCGGGAAACTCCTTCTGGAGACGCTTTACAATATCAGCCGTACCGTCAGGAGAGCCGTCATCAATTACCAATATATGGAAATCTATCTCAAGGGAGAGTACAGCCCTGATGATCTTCTCAATATTTTCCTTTTCGTTGTACGTTGGAATTAATACTACCTGCTTCATAATGATATGCTTTAACATGCAAAGTTATAAAAATCTGTAACAAATCATATCCCTTTTAGGGATAATCCTATTCTCTCGCGCTTCAAATCCACATCCACAACCCTGACCTGAAGCTGCTGATTGAGTTTCAAAACTTCCGAAGGCGAAGAGATATACTTATCGGATATCTGCGATACGTGAATCAGCCCTTTTTGTTTAATTCCCAAATCAATAAATGCGCCGAAATTAGTTATGTTCGTCACTATGCCGGGCAAAATCATTCCCACCTTCACATCCTCTATTGTTTGAATCTCTGTGGAAAACTCAAATACCTTGATAACCGAGCGAGGATCACGTCCAGGCTTGGAGAGTTCTATCATGATATCATTAAGAGTTGGAAGTCCGACATCTTCCGATACATATTGCTGAAGGTGAACCGTGGCTCTTTTAGAGGCATCTGCTATTAAGTCGGACACAGTAATATTCACATCTTTAGCCATCTTTTCAACAAGTTGATACCTTTCAGGGTGAACAGCACTGTTGTCGAGTGGATTGGCAGCTCCAGGAATACGCAAAAATCCGGCACACTGCTCATATACTTTGTCTCCCAACCTATTGATTTTAAGCAACTCTTTACGAGCAGCAAATGGTCCGTTCGCTGTACGGTACTCAACTATATTTTGTGCAAGTGACGGACCGATACCCGATACATACCTAAGCAAATGCTTGCTTGCGGTGTTAAGATTAACTCCAACAGAGTTAACGCAACTTTCTACCGTATTGTCAAGTGTTTCTTTCAGGAGTGTCTGATCCACATCGTGTTGATACTGTCCTACACCGATCGACTTAGGATCTATCTTGACCAGCTCTGCCAAAGGATCCATGATTCGTCTGCCTATCGATACTGCCCCTCTGACTGTCACATCGTAGTCAGGAAATTCCTCTCGCGCAGTCGGAGATGCAGAATAGACCGATGCTCCGTCTTCACTTACCGAATAAACTCTGACACCCTGAGGCATCGGTATCTTCTTGATGAAGGCTTCTGTCTCGCGACCTGCCGTACCGTTGCCTATGGCAACGACTTCAATTTTGTAAGCCTCTATCATCTGCGAAATCTTCTTCATCGCAATCAATTTCTCATTGACCGGAGGATGAGGATAAATCGTATCATTGTGTACTAAAGCACCCTGTGCATCAAGACAAACCACTTTGCATCCTGTTCTGAAACCCGGGTCGATTGCAAGGGTTCGTTTTTGCCCCAACGGAGGAGCAAGAAGCAACTGTCTCAAGTTTTCTCCAAATACTCTGATTGCCTCTATGTCAGCTTTTTCTTTCGCTGCCTTGAGGGTCTCATTTTCAATCGAAGGATGTAGCAATCTCTTATAGGAGTCCTCCATGGCTGCATTGATCTGCTCATTAACCTGAGCAGACGGCTTCCTTTTTCCGGCAAATACCTTACGGGAAATCCGTTCCTGCGCATATTGTGGCTCAACCTCAACTTTTACGCCCAACACATCTTCACCTGCTGCACGCAGGATAGCAAGCAAACGGTGTGATGGTATTTTATCTATCCGTTCGGAAAATTCGAAATAATTGCGATATTTTGAAGCCTCTTCGGCACTCTCTTTCTCATCCCGTACCTTTGAAGAGATGACGCCCCACTTGGAATAGAGGTCTCTCAAACCGGTTCTGACCGGTAGGGATTCTGCGATCCATTCAGCCATAATATCTCTCGCACCGGCAAGGGCTACCTCACAGTCAGCCACCTTGTCTGAGACAAAATTTCGAGCCATTTCCGAAGGTCGATCCGTCTTAATGTTGAAAATAGCCTCTGCCAGCGGCTCAAGTCCCTTCTCCTTGGCAATCGAAGCTCTTGTCTTGCGCTTAGGTCTGAACGGCAAGTATATATCTTCAACTGTCTGAGCATCAACCTCACTTTCAATAGCCTCTCTCAGTTCAGGCGTAATTTTGCCCTGCTCCTCAATACTTTTAAGGATAGCCTGCTTGCGCTTTTCGAGTTCCTCAAATTTAACATGGTAATGCTTGATTTCCGCCACCTGAGTCTCGTCCAAGGCACCTGTGCGCTCTTTACGATAACGACTGATAAAAGGAATAGTAGCACCCTCTTCAAAAAGTTGGATGCAATGCTCCACCTGCCATGAAGATATCGTCATCGTCTTGGCAATATAATCGATATAGAGCTTTATCATGCGCTATTGTTGTATTTGTTCTCTGTATGAGGAGAAAATATTGGACTTTGAGACAAATCCCAAATATTTGTTTTCATCGTCCACTACAGGAAGGTTCCATGCATTGGTATATTCAAACTTATGCATTACACTGTCCATCTTTTCGTCAGCATAAATAAACGCAGGAGCACTCTTCATCAATGAATAGACATAAGTGGTATCATACTGCTTGCGATCAAACATTATGCGCCTGATATCATCAAGGTATACGATCCCCTGCAAGCGATTGCAGTTGTCAACAACAGGAAACATATTGCGTTTGGATATGGCAATAACCTGTACCAAATCTCCGAGTGTCTTATTAAACTCGATTGCAACAAAGTCTGTTTCAATCAGTTCCGAAGTCTTTAGCAACGTAAGCACCTCTTTATCCCTATCATGAGAAAAAAGTGATTTTATTTTAGATAAAAACTTTGAAGCCATAGATTATAAATGTTAGTTAGTCTTCTGTTGTTTCTTCCGGGTCGTCTCCGCCTGAGAAATCGGCTCCTTCATCAGGAAATGCATTGTCTTCAGTATCGTCAGCATCATCGGCCGACTCATCCTTGAAGATTCCGTTCTCTATATCATCGTAATCATCAATTTTGACCTTAATCTTGACAAGGTACATTGCATCCGGTACTTCCAGAGATACAGCATAAAATGACGTACCATCAGGCTTATCAACTTTAAAGATGTCCCCCATATAATCCGTATATCCATGAGGATATTTCTCTTTGAAAGCATCTTGTAGCTCTTCTGACATATTTTCGTAGCTGATAACAGCTCTCTTTTTAGGAATAGAATTTGTCATAATTTGTCTCAAAAATTATGGTGCAATTATAGGAGATTTTTTTTAATTATAACCTCAAAAACTATTATTTATTGAAAAAAAACGATTTTTGCCTCTGCTTTTTCTGAATGTTGCGCTCGACAAAGATTTTTTTGCCTGTTTTTGGATCTATTCCGGTATAAAATGCAACCGAAGAAACCGTCATCGGAGTCGGCGTAAAATCCTGTACCTGCTCCATATAAAGCCCTTTAAGATATCTATTACGTGAGAGAGCTTCCATATCTTCCATTCTGCATCCAGGATGCGCAGAGATAAAATATGGTACCAACTGGTATTTCAGCCCCTCTTCCCGAGTAATCTTGTCAAACTCATACCTCAATCTCTCGAAAAGTCTGAAGGAAGGCTTAGCCATCACTTGAAGTACCCTCTCTTCTGTATGCTCCGGAGCCACTTTCAGTCTGCCTGAAGTATGTTTTGTGATAAGTTCTCTTAAATATGGAGCAGATGTGTCGTCAAGAAATCCTTTTTCATTCAAAAACAGATCATATCTGATACCGCTACCGATATATGCGTGCCTAATACCCTGTACGTTCAATACCTTCTTGTAGAGATTGAGCAAAGGAGCGTGCGAGTGAGAGAGATTGTGACACATTGACGGAAAAAGGCAAGACTGGCGCAAACACTTGGAACACATTGTTTTATCCTTTCCTCCCATCTTATACATATTTACCGTAGGAGCGCCAAGGTCAGAAATATTGCCCTTAAAGTCGGGCAATTCCCAAAGCTTCTCAACCTCACTTATTATGGACTCTTCTGAACGTGACTGTATGAATTTACCCTGATGAGCGGCAATAGTACAAAAATTACACCCTCCAAAACACCCCCTGTGGGTAGTTATGGAAAATTTGATCATGTTATATGCAGGAATAGTCTTTCCACGATACCGAGGATGGGGTTGTTTGGTAAAAGGAAGAGCAAATATTTCATCCATTTCCTGCTCAGTAGCGGGCGGATAGGTTGGATTTAAACAGACAAAACTGTCTCCGACAGGCTCCACAAGAAATTCTGCGTTTAATTTATTAGCCTCACGTTCAATGATATTGAAGTTGTCTATAAAGGCAAATTTGTTTTTCTTGCACTCCTCAAATGATGCAAGAGTAATCCCGTCTCTATCAGGTCTATGATCTAAAATATAGCCCAACTGAGGGATTTTTTGAATCTCTTCCGAACTCTTTCCCGATCTTATGGCTTCAGCCAGAGCGACTATCGGCCGTTCTCCCATACCATATATCAGGTAGTCGGCTTTGCTGTCCACGAGAAGCGATGGCTTCAACTCATCCTGCCAGTAATCATAGTGTGTAAGACGCCGCAAAGAGGCCTCTATTCCTCCTATAACCACAGGAATGTCGGGATAGATCTCCTTCAAGATATTGGAATAAACCTTTACCGCATAGTCAGGTCTGTAAGAAGCACGTCCTTCAGGAGTATATGCATCATTGCTGCGCAAGCGTTTGGCAGCTGTATAGTGGTTCACCATGGAGTCCATGGCTCCTGAGGTTACACCGAAAAAAAACTTTGGGGCTCCCAACTTCTTGAAATCCCTCAAATCATCCCTCCAATTGGGCTGAGGCACTACGGCGACCCTATACCCTTTACTTTCCAGTACTCTTGCAATAACTGCGGTACCAAAAGAAGGGTGATCAATAAAAGCATCTCCCGAAAAAATAATTACGTCGGGAGCATCCCAGCCGAGGGCTTCAATTTCTTTTTTGGTGGTCGGAATCATTACATCCTTTCAGGAAGTTCTATCCCGAGAATACCCATTGCCTTGGTAAGCACTTCAGCAATGACCTTAATTAACATAAGTCGCTGATCTCTGACGGCACTATTCTCCTCTTTCAATATAGAGGTATCATGATAGTATTGATTAAACTCTTTGGCCAGATCGTATGCATAGTTTGCAATAACCGCAGGTGAATGAGCCGCCCCACCCTCTTTAATCTTATCAGGATACATGCTGAGAAGTTGAATAATCGACTCCTCCTTCGGCAGAAGTGCAGCTCCGGTAAGTGACGGTCCGAACCCCTGCTCTGCTCCCTTTCTCAGAATAGACTTAATACGTGCATGAGTGTATTGTACAAACGGCCCTGTATTTCCGTTGAAGTCGATAGACTCTTTCGGGTCAAATAACATAGTCTTTTTCGGATCGACCTTAATAATGAAATATTTGAGCGCACCAAGGCTTATCATTCTGAATAGTTCATGCTGCTCCTGTTCATCCATATTGTCAATCTTTCCAAGTTCGAGAGAAGTCTCCTTTGCTGTATTATACATCTTTTCAAGCAGATCATCTGCATCTACCACTGTGCCTTCTCGAGACTTCATTTTGCCTTCAGGAAGCTCTACCATACCATAAGAAAGGTGGTAAATCGAATCTGCCCAACCGAATCCGAGCTTCTTGAGTATGAGTTTAAGCACCTGAAAATGGTAATTCTGCTCATTGCCCACTACGTAAATATGTTCATCAAAATGGTACTCATCGTAACGCTGATTAGCTGTACCAAGGTCCTGTGTCATATATACTGACGTTCCGTCTGAACGCAACAACAGTTTCTGGTCCAGACCATCACCTGTCAAATCGCACCAAACAGAACCATCATCGTGCTTCTCGAAGATCCCCCTCTTGAGTCCATCGGACACAAGAGCCTTTCCAAGCAGGTAAGTTTGTGATTCATAGTATGTTTTATCAAACTTAATACCCAGATTGCGATATGTCACGTCAAAACCTTCATATACCCAGCCATTCATCTTCTTCCATAAAGCCACAACTTCAGGATCACCCTGCTCCCATTTCGCAAGCATTGCGTGCGCTTCCTTAAGTATGGGAGCCTGCTTTTCAGCCTCATCTTTATCAACTCCCTTCTCGGCCATAATCTTATTTACCTCTTCGGTAAGCATATTATTGAATTCAACATAGTAGTCACCTACCAGGTGGTCACCCTTCTTGCCGCTTGACTGAGGGGTCTCGCCATTGCCTTTACGAAGCCATGCCAACATAGACTTGCAAATATGGATACCCCTGTCATTGACCAAATTAACCTTGATCACATTATGTCCGTTAGCAGCAAGCAGCTGTGAAACAGACCATCCGAGCAAATTATTTCTGATATGCCCAAGATGAAGAGGTTTATTTGTATTGGGAGACGAAAATTCAACCATTATGGTCTTTCCTGTAGGGGGCAACTGCCCAAAATCGGGATGTTGGACAATATTGCTAAGTATGTCAATCCAAAATGAAGAGTTGAATTTAAGATTCAGAAAACCTTTTATGACATTGTATCCGTCTATGATTTGTGTATTTACTTTAAGCCACTCTCCAATCTCCGTGGCGGTAGCATCCGGAGATTTGTGGCTAACCTTCAAAAGAGGAAAGACCACTAACGTAACATCACCTTCAAATTCTTTTCTCGTAGCCTGTATCTGTACGGCACCCTCTGAGGGGACCGTACCGTAAAGAGCCTCAACAGCCTTAACTACCTGTTCTGAAATAACACTCGTAGGATTCATTAATCTTTATGTTTTTTTTGTTTTTTATTCTTTGCAAAATAAATATCCATCTGCTTTCTCGCCTTGGGTGCAAGGATAAACATCGTCAGCATAGTCGGAAATGCCATCAGAGCATAAGCTGTATCAATCAGTCCGACAGCAGCTTTTAGTGGGATCATTGCGGCCACTACAAGCATAATCAAAAAGAAAATATTGTAGTACTTGGCATATTTCGCTCCAAAAAGATATCCGGCACACTTCTGACCGTAATATGAATATGAAAACATCGTTGAGAACGCAAATATAAATACCATAAACAGCAGTAAATATCGACCCACCCCCGGAATAGAGGCATCAAATGTATTGATTGCAACCTGCAACCCCTGAATGGAGCTCATACCGTTTCCGGTAGGAATCAGTTGTCTTTGGATGAGAATGGCGATAGCTGTAAGAGTACAGACAAGTCCCGAATCAATTGAAGGGCCTATCATAGCTACAAGGCCTTCGCGTACAGGTTCGTTATTTTTAGAAGCGCCATGCATCATGGAAGCCGTACCGACACCTGCCTCATTAACCAGAGCCGCTCTGCGGACACCAATCATGGCAATTGTAATCAAGCCGCCAATTCCGCCACCGATTCCTGCTTTTGGAGTAAAGGCCTCTACAAAAATAGACTTGAAGACTCCGGGGATGGCAGGGATATG
Organism: Bacteroidales bacterium; assembly: GCA_028691975.1. Classification (GTDB taxonomy): domain Bacteria; phylum Bacteroidota; class Bacteroidia; order Bacteroidales; family UBA932; genus Cacconaster. The sequence continues at coordinate 10,087 of JAQUYF010000051.1, forward strand.
TGTACAGATAATATAGAACACTAAGAGAAAATACATTGCAACCATGAGAGGAACTATTTTGGTGGCAACCTTGGATATCCTTCTGATCCCTCCGAGAACTACGACGGAAACTATGATGCATATAGCAAGACCTATCAAAAATCTGAGCATCAAGGTATTGTTCTCCGGAGAAACAAACACTGTCGTAATGGCTTCGGTTAACTGGTTGGCCTGCATCAGGCAGAGCGTACCGATAAGTCCAAAGATAGAAAAGAATACCGCCAGCGGCTTCCATTTTGGGCCAAGTCCACTGGTAATCATATACATAGGACCGCCCTGAGTCTCTCCGGCAGAGTCCTTTCCTTTGTACATGACGGAAAGAGTGCCTTCAAAAAACTTTGTTGCCATACCTACTATGGCACTTATCCACATCCAAAAGATAGCTCCCGGACCTCCGATTGAAAGCGCGATTGCAACGCCGGCAATATTGCCCATCCCCACAGTGGCTGCAATAGCACTCGTCAGTGCTTCAAATGAACTAATCTGCCCTTCAGCTTTATCATCTTTAACCCTGAGAGACTGTATCGCACGACCATAGTACCTTAGAGGTGCGAATTTAGAATAAATCAGAAAAAACAGTCCTCCTCCGATAAGAAGGATAAAGAGCGGGTACCCGCAGATAAAATCACTGACTGCGGTAATCCCATGATCAATAGCAGTCCAGAATGTGTTCAACGGTAACATATTCAGCGTAATCCTCTGTTAGTTCAATCCTCTGTTTTTAAGTAACGGCTCTATATCAGGTTTGTGACCTCTGAAATTAACATATAGAGTCATGGCTTCATCTTCTCCTCCACGCTCAAGCACTTCTTTGCGGAATCTGGTAGCAACATCTTTATTGAAGATGTCCCCTGTCTCAACAAATGCCTGATAAGCGTCACAGTCAAGCACTTCTGCCCATATATAACTGTAATATCCGGCAGTATATCCACCTCCGAAAGTATGATTGAAGTATGTAGATCTGTATCGTGACGGGATCTGAGGAATCAGCCCTCTGTCACCCAGTACCTTATCTTCGAAAGCCGGTATATCTATATTTTCCGGAATTGCGTTCAGGACATGGTAATCCATATCGAGAAGAGAGGCGGCAAGATATTCAGTCGTAGCAAAGCCCTGCCCGTATTTGCCGGCTTTGTCAAGCTTTTCTACCAGTTCGGCAGGAATCACTTCACCTGTCTGATAATGCTTTGCATATTGCTGAAGCACTTGCGGCTCAAATGCCCAGTGCTCCATAATCTGAGATGGAAGCTCCACGAAGTCTCTTGTCAAACCGCTTATTCCCTGATATTTTACATCTCTCAACAGAGAAGCAAGCCCATGACCGAATTCATGGAAATAGGTCTCTGTCTCATCAGGAGTAAGAAGTGCAGGTTTGTCTCCGGTAGGACGTGAAAAGTTGCCGACAATGGTAACAAGTGGAACTACGCGTTTGCCGTCTTTGTATTTTTGGCCTCTGAAGCCACCGCACCATGCACCGCCGCGCTTTTCACCGGGACGAGCAAACATATCCATGAATACAATTCCGAGGGTAGTACCGTCCGCTTCTTTACATTCAAATGCAACAGCTTCAGGATTAGGAAGCGGAACATTATCAAGTTGAGTAAAGGTAATTCCATAGAGTTGATTTGCAACATAGAAGATGCCTTCACGTACATTTTCGAGTTTAAAATATGGACGAAGTTCCTCATCGGTAAGGCTGAATTTGCTCTGTCTTGCCTTTTCAAAATAATATCTCCAGTCTGCAGCGACAAGATTAGTAATGCCGTCTATTGCAGCGATCGGAGCCATATCTTTCAACTCTTGTTTTGCCATATTGAGAGCAGGAGTCCACAACTGATCTAAAAGTTCGTAAACAGCTTCAGGAGTCTTTGCCATCCTGTCTTCAAGCACATATTGTGCATAATTGTCATATCCGAAAATCTTGGCTTTTTGAAGGCGTAAAGTGATAAGATTTTTAATTACCTCTTTGTTGTCATTAGCATTATTGTTGTTGCAGCGGTTAAGGTATGCATCCAACATCTGAATCCTGTACTCACGGTTATCGGCTGCCTGCAAGAAAGGCATGATGCTTGGATTGTCCAGGCCAAACTGCCAGCCGGTCAATTCTGCTTTCTTTGCTCTTTCAGCACCTGTCGAAATCTGATCCTCTGAAAGTCCAGAAAGGTATTTTTCATCTGTAATGAGGAGAGTCCAGGCTGCAGTCTCTTTCAACATATTTTGTCCGAAAGCAAGCTGATTTGCCGAGATCTCGGCATTGATTTTCTTCAACTCCTCTTTCTTATCCTCAGGAAGATTGGCTCCTCCCCTCTCGAAACCCTTGTAGGTTTCAGTCAAAAGACGCATCTGATCTTCATCCAGATTGAGGCTGTCCCTCTGATCATAAACTTCTTTTATTCTTGCAAAAAGAGCAGGATTAAGAGTAATCTCACTGTGGTGAGCACTTGTAAGCGGTGAAAGCTCTTTTGCGATCTTCTGTATCTCGTCATTTGAATTAACACCTGACGCGCTGCCAAATACGGCAGATACTCTGCTTAACAGCTCTCCTGTCTTATCATAAGCAACGATTGTATTTTCGAAAGTTGCCGGCTCGGAATTGTTTACAATAGCGGCAATCTCTTCATTCTCTTGTTTCATGGCCTCCAAAAATGCAGGCATGTAGTGTTCAGGTTTTACCTGTTCGAAAGGTGGGATCTCGAAAGGTGTATTCCACTTGGTCAGTAGAGGGTTATCCTCTTTACAGGCTGTTAACATAAGTGCAGCAAAGCAAATTATAAAAAGAAAACGTTTCATAATATTTTAAGTTTTGTAGTATTTTCAATAAAAAAGAGGGTGTCCAACTGAGGAAACCCTCTTAGCATAAATGAGATTATCCGTGAGGCTGTCAACCGAGGTAACTCTTCAGGAGTTTACTTCTCGCACTGTGGCGCAATCTCCTGATCGCCTTTTCTTTGATCTGCCGTACACGCTCACGGGTAAGACCGAAATACTCTCCGATTTCCTCGAGTGTCATCTCCTGGCATCCGATACCGAAAAAATACTTTACGATATCTCTTTCTCTCTCTGTAAGTGTGGACAAAGCCCTCTCAATCTCTTTGTTTAATGATTCATTGACAAGTCCTTTGTCTGCATTGGGAGAATCGTTGTTGACCAGCACGTCCAGCAAACTGTTATCCTCTCCATCCACAAACGGAGCATCCACGGAGACATGACGACCCGAAACTCTAAGAGTATCAGCAATCTTATCACGCGGAATATCAAGAATATCAGCCAATTCATCAGGTGACGGCATTCGCTCGTTTTCTTGCTCAAACTTGGCTAGAGCCTTGTTAATTTTGTTTAGCGATCC
>JAQUYF010000100.1 GCA_028691975.1 Bacteroidales bacterium
GATTTGCTTCCGTGATATCGGCAACAACAGGGTAGGTGGCAAAAATGATGGGAGCTGCACCGCGCAGTCCGACCCATGATGCAAAGCCGCGAGCTTTGTAGTCCGGCTTTTTGAATGGCAGCAGGGTGACAAGAACACTTATCGGTCTTGCTACAAATATCATAAATATTGCTATCAGTGATGCAATAAACGCCACGTCAATAAGCTCGTGAGGATTGACTAAAAGGCCCAGAGTGACGAACATCATTATTTGGCAAAGCCATGTAAGGCCGTCAAGGAACTTGGCACATTCACGCTTTTTGACAATAGGTCTGTTGCCTATTACTATGCCGGCGATATATGCAGCCAGATAGCCGTTACCCCTTGCAAGTTCCGTTATTGAAAATGTGAACAGGCCTATGCTCAGCAAAATAATAGGGTAGAGTGAGGCATTTTGCAGATTGACTTTATTAATTATCCATACGGCAACTCTTCCGAGGATATAACCTAAAGCAGTGCCCACGACAAATTGTATTACAAGACGTATGGCAATACCCAATATGCTGACATCCGAACTTTGACATATCTGAATAAGTGCGATGGTGAGCATATATGCCATCGGGTCATTACTTCCGCTCTCAAGCTCCAACATCGGTCTCAAGTGCTTCCGAAGGCCTATATTTTGCGTACGCAGAATACTGAAGACGGAGGCCGAATCGGTAGAGGACATTGTTGCTGCAAGCAGAAGGCACAGAGACAGAGAGCCGGTAAAGGCAAATTTACCGTTTTTGGTGAGCAGGTAGATAAACAGACCTGTGATGAAGGTCATCAGTATGACTCCAATAGTGGAGAGTGCGATGCCTTGTTTGACAACAGGCTTGACCTCAGATAATTTGGTATCCATTCCTCCGGAAAACAGTATGATACTCAATGATAACATGCCTAAAAACTGGGCATTTTTAACATCACTGAACTGGATACCGAGGCCGTCACTTCCGAAGAGCATTCCGACTATCAGGGAGAGCAGCAGTGTCGGAACACCGAATTTGCTTCCCGCCTTACTGACGATAATGCTTACAAACAGAAGCACTGAACCTACCAAGAGAAAATTACTTGCCGTAAAAACCATAAGATCAAACCATATCGAATATCGCCTAACTTTGTTGAGAGTTACTGCGTATTCAACTTCAAAGGTACGAAAGAGTCTTCTTTTACTGATAAATAATTGATATATTTGTGCCGTAAATGTGTTGGCATTTTGGATATTTCACCTGCTTTTGAGAATAGTTGTGATTGTTATATAATTTGAAGAAATGAACGAAAAAGAATTTTTTAAGACATTGGAATGCGGGATTGCAAAGTTACCGCAAGCCGAGCAGGCGCAGATATTTCGCCCATGCGCCGTTAATTGTGCAAGTGAGTATGTCCTGAAAGAGATGCGCCGGCAATTTGAAGAATGTGGCTGCAGCCTTGATGCTCAATACAAAAAGTATGGGAATACTGAGTATTTCTATGCTAATATTATTGAATCCGGACATATTTATGAAATGGGATACCCAAAGTGCTTTTGTCCGCTTGTCGCATCAGGATTTGTCCAATCGGCTGTGCACTGTGAATGTTCGCGTCAAAGCATAATTTACGTCCTGCAAAACCTTCTTCCGGGCAAAGATATTAAGGTCGAAACCATCGAAACCGTGCTCTCAGGTGCCCCAAAATGCAAATTCAGAGTAACCGTGGAGTGTGAAGGCGTATGTGGAAGATGACAACAGTAATAAGCTGTTGGCATGGCTAATTGTGTTTAATGTTTGTCAGTAGTTGCATTTATGTATCGTTTTTTAATTTGTTTTTCTATTGTCTGTAGTTTATTTGTTAGCTGCACGAGCTGGAGTGACGATAATGCTTCTCATAATGATGACCATCCGTATTCCACTTCTCTTTTTGTCGGAACTGATCGTCATGAAACAGGGGATGGTAATGATCTGACTGCTTTGCTTGAATTGGTTACCAATAACAATAGATTCACTGCCCCGAAGTTGGTATTTCTTGGAGGCGACTATGTGGGACAGGGTCCCGATAAGGGAGAGCTGGGGCAGCCATCCTTCGATGTGAACGGTGTGAAGGTAGATATACGAAGGGGACTTGGCGCTCGTTCACGATATGATGTGCTGCTTACCTATGGTTCTCATGACAAGGGGGCAGAGAATGGATATTCTGCTTTTTTCAGCGGCCCTCGTGTCTGCGACGGTTATTATGCTTACGGCATAAGTTATGCACAGATGAGATTTCCCACCGACTCGGCCACATTAGCTGTAGATACTTCGTATGTAGTTACAGATACCATTGTCAGTGTCATAGATACCATCATAAGTGTTATTGACACGATAATTGTCCTAAATTCTTATGACGGACTTGATTTGTCGGACCGATACGGTCTATCGGCTGAGAGTGCTGTACCTCATTTTACTGCGTGGGTTGAGAGCTTGTCTGATCATGCACCGATAGTAATTATGTCACACTTGCCGATGCATGCCCTTCGTAGTGATAATTTAGGAGCCCATATATGGTATAAGGCTATTAGTAAAGCTGCCGGATCACATGATATTCTGGTGCTATTTGGCCATAACCACACTCTTGAAGAGCGTGGAAATCCTGCGGACGAATATTGTTATCTGTTAACTCCCGGTGATGGTATTATTATTCAGGGAGTTGATGCCGTTTATACCGAAAGACTTAATTTTTCATACGCAAATGCAGGGTATATTAAACTGGGATATTCCTCACTTATTACATTTACTGATATAGATAATGATAGAAATTATGATGTGATGACTCTTAGACGCTACAGTATCACAGGGGTGAATAATGATTATTTCGGACTTACAGGATACAGAAATCCTTTCAGCTTACCGCTGACAAAATCAAAATTAA
>JAQUYF010000052.1 GCA_028691975.1 Bacteroidales bacterium
GGACGATATTAGCGTTGCGCTTGCCGCAACCAATCTTGGATCAAAGATCAATTACGGCACAGCCGATTATTCACTCTCTTCTATGATTACAGCGGGTGCCGCATATAATTTGCGATTTGCTCAGACGCAGAGAGTGTCACTTAGTGCAGAGGGCGATTATTTGCTTAAAGAAAAGGGTTTAATGGCCGGATTTGGAGCTGAATACAGTTACAATGAGTTGGTGATGGTTCGTTTGGGATATCATTACGGGGATAGTGAGAAAGCGATTCCAAGCTATGCTTCTGTCGGCTTGGGCCTGCAGTTTGCGGGAGTTTCCGTCAATGCAGCCTATCTGCTCGCATCCTCAGGCTCACCACTCAAAAACACACTCTCTTTCTCACTCGGATACAGTTTCTAATTATCATATAACAATAAATAAAGAGGGTGGCTAAAATTAGTCACCCTCTTTAAATATACATTTATCGTGGATTAAGCCTTCTTTGTCTTGGCTGTCATCCTGTTGTAATCATCCTGTGAAGCTACTATAAGTTTGTCAAATTCACGTTGACCTGTTCCTGCAGGGATAAGGTGTCCGCAAATAACATTCTCTTTCAAGCCTTCAAGAGTATCAACCTTTCCGTAAACTGCAGCTTCGCTGAGCACTTTTGTAGTCTCCTGGAATGAAGCAGCTGACATAAAGCTGTTTGTTCTCAATGCTGCACGGGTAATCCCCTGCAAAACCTGATTTGAAGTAGCAGGAATGGCATCACGTGCTTCTACCACTTTCATATCCTGACGCTTCAGAATAGAGTTTTCATCGCGCAATTTGCGAACTGTAACTATCTGTCCTGCATGTAATTCTTGAGAATCACCGGCATTAAGAACCACTTTCTTGTCAAAGATATCGTCATTTTCGGTAGTGAATTCCCACTTGTCGACAAGCTGTTCCGGAAGGAATTTGGTGTCACCAGGATCAACAATTTCAACCTTACGCATCATCTGTCTGACGATAATCTCAAAGTGCTTGTCATTGATCTTTACACCTTGCATACGGTAAACTTCCTGGATCTCATTGACGATGTATTCCTGAACTTTGATAGGTCCCTGAATTGCAAGTATGTCTGAAGGGGAGATAGCTCCGTCCGACAGAGGCATACCGGCTCTGACATAGTCATTTTCCTGCACCAGTATCTGTTTGGATAGAGGTACAAGGTAGCGCTTCTCTTCACCGCTCTTGGATCTGATAATAATCTCGCTGTTACCGCGACGATTCTTACCCATAAAGACTTCGCCGTTGATTTCAGATACGATAGCAGGGTTGGAAGGGTTTCTGGCTTCAAACAACTCGGTTACACGTGGCAGACCACCTGTGATATCGCCTGATTTACCGATTGCGCGAGGAATCTTAACGATAATGTCACCGGTCTTGATAGCCTGACCGTTCTCTACCATGATATGAGCTCCAACGGGCAAGTTGTATTGTTTCAACTCGTTACCTGCTTCATCGGTGATCTTTATGGTAGGGTTTTTAGACTTATCACGAGACTCGATGATAACCTTCTCACGGTGGATGGAGAACTCATCAGCAGCCTCTTCTCTATATGTAACACCATCAATCAGGCTGGCATAGAGTACAGTACCTGAAAGTTCGGAAATTGTAAGAGCATTGTATGCATCCCATTTACAGATCAGGTCACCTTTCTTAACGATCTCATTATTCTTGTGGAACAACTCGGCTCCGTAAGGAATATTGTATTGAGAAAGGGCAATCCCCGTATTTGTATCCACAATGTGCATTTCAGCCGTACGACCTACTACGATTTCGTGTTCGCCGGAATCATCCACTTTCGTGATGGTTCTCAACTCTTCAAATTCAAGGCTGCCGTCGTATCTTGCAACAATTTCACTTTCAGAAGCGATACTTGATGCAGTACCTCCGACGTGGAATGTACGAAGTGTCAACTGAGTACCGGGTTCACCGATGGATTGTGCCGCTATTACGCCTACGACCTCACCTTTTTCAACCATTCTACCGGTTGCAAGGTTACGTCCGTAGCATTTGGCACAAACACCTTTTCTTGATTCGCAAGTCAATACGGAACGAATTTCAACCTGTTCGATAGGCAGAGATTCGATTAGATCAGCTATATCCTCAGTTATCTGTTCGCCTGCCGGCAAAATGATCTCACCGGTGACAGGGTTGTAAATATCGTGAACGGAAGTTCTACCCAAAATCCTCTCACCGAGAGTCTCCACTACGTCATCTTTATTCTTGATAGATGTAGCTATAAGGCCTCTCAAAGTACCGCAGTCCTGTTCATTGATGATCACATCGTGTGATACATCGACCAGACGCCTCGTCAAATAACCGGCATCTGCAGTCTTCAAAGCGGTATCGGCCAAACCCTTACGGGCACCGTGAGTAGATATGAAGTATTCAAGTACTGACAGACCTTCCTTGAAGTTGGCGAGAATAGGATTCTCAATAATTTCGGCACCGGCTGCACCTGATTTTTGAGGCTTAGCCATCAGACCACGCATACCGCAAAGCTGACGAATCTGCTCTTTGGATCCACGCGCTCCTGAGTCCAACATCATATAGACAGGGTTGAATCCCTGATTGTCATTTTTAATCTGTTCCTCTACAATTCTTGTCAAATTGTTGTTGGTTTTGGTCCAAACATCGATGATCTGGTTGTACCTCTCGTTGTTGGTGATAAGACCCATATCGAAACTTGACTGGATGTTTTCAACCTCATCATAACCCTCCTGAACCAACTGAGCTTTTTCGGCAGGAACGATAACGTCACCCAAGTTAAACGACAGACCTCCCTGGAAAGCCATTTTGTAACCTAAGTTCTTGATGTCGTCAAGAAACTGTGCCGTTCTTGCTACGCCTGTTGCCTTCAAAACTCTACCTATGATATCACGAAGAGACTTTTTCTTTAACAGTTCACCGATATATCCAACCTCTTTAGGCACAACCTGATTGAACATGATCTTGCCTACTGATGTGTCAACCAAATGATAACCCTTGCTCTCATCACACATATCGATCGGAAGGCGAACCTTGACCTTGGCCTGGAGTTCAACCATCTTTTCGTTGTATGCAATAATGGCCTCTTCAGGTCCGTAGAATGTCATCCCTTCGCCTTTTGCACCGTCTCTGAGTTTGGTAATGTAATACAGACCAAGCACCATATCCTGTGAAGGAACGGTGATAGGGGCACCATTGGCAGGGTTAAGGATGTTGTGTGAGCCTAACATCAGCAGCTGAGCTTCAAGTATTGCAGCATTTCCAAGAGGAAGGTGAACAGCCATCTGGTCACCATCGAAGTCGGCGTTGAACGCCGTACATGCCAACGGGTGAAGCTGAATAGCTTTTCCTTCAATCAATTTCGGCTGGAAAGCCTGAATACCGAGTCTGTGAAGTGTAGGGGCACGGTTCAGCAATACAGGATGCCCTTTCATAACATTTTCAAGGATATCCCAGATAACCGGATCTTTTCTGTCCACAATCTTTTTGGCAGACTTGACGGTCTTAACGATACCTCTCTCAATCAACTTCCTGATAATAAATGGCTTATACAATTCAGCTGCCATATATTTAGGCAGACCGCATTCGTGCATTTTAAGTTCTGGACCAACCACAATTACTGAACGTGCCGAGTAGTCAACACGCTTGCCCAACAAATTCTGACGAAAACGTCCTTGCTTACCTTTTAAGCTGTCAGACAATGATTTCAGTGTACGATTGGCTTCGGTTTTAACAGCATTGGACTTGCGTGAATTGTCGAAAAGTGAATCAACGGCCTCTTGAAGCATACGTTTCTCATTACGGAGAATGACTTCAGGGGCTTTAATCTCCATCAGTCTCTTCAGACGATTGTTGCGGATGATGACACGACGATACAGATCATTAAGATCAGAAGTCGCAAATCTGCCACCGTCGAGTGGCACCAAAGGTCTCAAATCAGGAGGAATGACAGGAATAACCTTCATAATCATCCATTCCGGTTTGTTAATATCCTTTGATTCTCGAAAGGCCTCAATCACATTAAGACGTTTAAGCGCCTCAGCTTTTCTCTGTTGAGAGGTTTCAGTCTCCGTTTTGTGACGCAAATCGTATGACAGAGCATCCAAATCAATGGTTTTCAACATCTCGTAGATAGCTTCAGCTCCCATTCCGGCAATAAACTTGTTCGGATCGCTATTGTCCAGCAGCTGATTATCTTTTGGCAGTTTCTCCAAAACTGCAAGATACTCATCTTCGGAAAGTAAATCCAAATTCATTACGTTAATGCCAGGATCGGCAGCGGCACCGGCTTGCATTACAACATATTTTTCGTAATAGATGATGGATTCAAGTTTCTTGGAAGGAATGCCAAGCAAATAACCGATTTTGTTAGGGGTAGAACGGAAGTACCATATATGGGCAACGGGAACGGTCAGGGTAATATGGCCCATACGCTCTCTACGTACCTTTTTCTCGGTAACCTCTACACCGCAACGGTCACAAGTGATACCGCGGTAGCGAATTCTCTTGTATTTGCCGCAATGACATTCGTAGTCTTTTGTCGGACCAAATATTTTTTCGCAGAACAAACCGTCTCTTTCAGGCTTGTATGTACGATAGTTCACAGTCTCAGGCTTCAATACTTCTCCTGAAGAACGACTTAAAATTTCCTCAGGAGAGGCTAAGCTAATCCTTATCTGGTTGAAGTTGCTTTTAACTTTGATATCTTTCTTAAAAGACATATTATTAATTTTTAATTGTCAAAAAATCCGTGAATTAATCCAATTTGATGTTTAGGCCCAAACCTTGGAGTTCGTGCAGCAGCACATTTAAAGATTCAGGTATGCTCGGAGTCGGCATAGGGTCACCCTTGACAATCGCTTCATAAGCACGTGAACGTCCTGTTACATCATCTGATTTTATGGTTAAAATCTCTTGCAGTACGTTTGATGCTCCGAAAGCTTCAAGTGCCCAAACCTCCATTTCTCCGAATCTCTGGCCTCCGAATTGCGCTTTACCGCCGAGAGGCTGCTGAGTGATCAGAGAGTAAGGTCCGATAGAACGGGCATGCATCTTATCATCAACCATGTGTCCCAGCTTAATCATATAGATTACGCCGACTGTTGCAGGCTGGTCAAATAATTCACCGGTACCACCGTCACGAAGGAATGTTCTACCATATCGAGGTAAACCTGCCATGTCGGTGTATTTATTAATATCTTCAAGGGTAGCGCCATCAAAGATAGGAGTACTGAATTTCAATCCTAATTCTTTACCTGCCCAACCAAGTACGGTCTCATATATCTGACCGAGGTTCATACGGGAAGGTACGCCAAGAGGGTTAAGAACTATATCTACAGGAGATCCGTCTTCCAGGAACGGCATATCTTCGTCGCGAACAACTTTGGCTACAATACCTTTGTTACCGTGACGACCTGCCATTTTATCACCAACTTTAACTTTTCTCTTTTTGGCCACATAGACTTTGGCGAGTTGGATAATACCTGAAGGAAGTTCATCACCGATTGTCAAATTGTAATTGATACGTTTATACTCTGCATCATACTCCTTGAAGGCGATCAGATAATTGTTGATAAGCTTCTTGATCAGATTGTTGCTGTTCTTGTCTGAAGTCCATTTTACAGGATTGATATTGTTATAATCAATGCTTTCCAGTACCTCACGCGTAAAAGGTTCACCTTTAGGGATTATCTCTGTGCCGTAAAGGTCGCTAAGACCTGAAGATCTCTTTTCTTCAACAAGAGTGCACAACTTATCTATAAAGAGTACTCTAAGATCATTTGCCTTCTTTTCGAAGTCATCTTTAGCCTGTTGAAGTTGCTCTTTAGATTTGGATTTGCCTTTTTTGCCTGACTCTTTTTCAACTCGCGAGAAGAGTCGTTTGTCGATAATGGTACCTGAAAGAGAAGGAGATGCCTTTAACGAAGCATCCTTTACATCGCCGGCCTTGTCGCCGAAGATGGCTCGAAGCAATTTTTCCTCAGGGGATGGATCGCTTTCACCTTTAGGGGTGATCTTACCGATCAAAATATCACCAGGTTCAACATTGGCTCCAATACGGATGATACCATTTTCGTCGAGATCTTTTGTCGCATCTTCGCTCACATTAGGAATGTCGGATGTAAGCTCTTCACGACCGCGTTTAGTATCACGCACTTCCATAATGTATTCATCAACATGAATGGAGGTGAATATATCTTCTCTGATAACTCTTTCTGAGAGAACGATAGCATCCTCAAAGTTGTATCCTTTCCAAGGCATGAAGGCAACTTTCAAGTTGCGTCCCAGTGCCAATTCGCCGTTTTGGGTGCCATAACCCTCTGTAAGGATCTGGCCTTCAACAACTTTTTGTCCCTTTCTTACGATAGGAGTAAGGTGAATCGAGGTACTTTGATTTGTTTTTCTGTATTGAGGAAGAGTATAAACAGTTACTTCCGGAGAAAAACTTACAAATCTCTCATTTTCAGACTGTTCATACTTAATATGAATCTCACGTGCATCAACGAATACTACTTCTCCTTTGCCTGTGGCTACAATCTGAGTTCTGGAATCTCGAACTACAGGGCCCTCAAGACCTGTCCCGACGATAGGAGCTTCAGGTTTGATAATAGGAACAGCCTGACGCATCATGTTTGATCCCATCAAAGCACGGTTGGCATCATCATGCTCCAGGAAAGGAATCAATGACGCAGCAATAGAAGCGATCTGATTTGGAGCAACGTCCATAAGATGCACTTCACTCTTTGTAACGACAGGATAATCAGCTTCATAACGGCATTTGATACGATCATCAAGGATCTCTCCGCTATCGCTCAAATGCACATTTGCCTGAGCCACCATCTTGTTTTCTTCCTCTTCTGCACTCATGTAAACACATCCTTCCGGAGTCATATCTACAACTCCATTTTCAACCTTGCGGTAAGGAGTCTCAATAAATCCGAGGTCATTGATTCTTGCATATATACAGAGAGATGAGATCAACCCGATATTTGGACCTTCAGGGGTCTCGATAGGACACAGACGACCGTAGTGAGTATAGTGTACATCTCGAACTTCAAATCCTGCTCTATCTCTTGACAGACCGCCCGGTCCCAATGCCGAAAGACGACGTTTGTGAGTCATCTCTGCGAGAGGATTGGTCTGATCCATGAACTGTGATAACTGGCTTGTTCCGAAAAATGAATTGATGACGGAAGAGAGTGTTTTGGCGTTGATCAGGTCGATAGGGGTAAAGACTTCATTGTCGCGGACATTCATTCTTTCACGGATAGTACGTGCCATACGTGAAAGACCTACGCTGAACTGGTTTGCAAGTTGCTCTCCCACAGTCCTGATACGTCTGTTGCTTAAGTGGTCGATATCATCAACTGTTGCTTTGGAATTGATAAGCTGAATCAAATATTTGATGATCTCGATTATATCTTGTTTAGTCAAAACTCTGACATCGGAAGGTGTGGACAGGTTAAGTTTCTTATTCAAACGGTAGCGTCCGACTTCACCGAGGTCATATCTCTTATCCGAGAAGAAGAGCTTCTCGATAACGTCACGTGCAGTAGCCTCATCAGGAGGTTCTGAATTACGCAATTGCCTGTATGTATAGAATATAGCCTCTTTTTCAGAGTTGCACTGGTCTTTTTGCAATGTGTTGTGGATGATAGCGAAGTCAGAGGCATTGGCATCTTCCTTATGAACAAGGATAGTGCTTACGCCGGAATCAAGAATTTTGTCAACATCTTCTTCCTGAATAACGGTCTCGCGGTCCACGATAACAATACTTCTCTCGATGTAAACCACTTCTCCGGTGTCCTCATCTACGAAGTCTTCGTTCCAAGTTTTCAGAACTCTTGCTGCCAGTTTGCAGCCCACACATTTTGTTAAATTTGCTTTTGTAACTTTTATCTCATTGGCAAGGCCGAAAATGTCAAGAATATCTTTATCACTTTCGTATCCGATTGCACGTAGAAGAGTGGTTACAGGTAACTTTTTCTTACGGTCGATATATGCATACATCACATTATTGATGTCGGTTGCAAATTCGATCCATGATCCCTTGAACGGGATAATACGGGCAGAGTAAAGTTTTGTGCCGTTTGCATGTAAACTCTGACCGAAAAATACACCCGGAGAACGGTGTAGCTGAGAAACGACAATCCTCTCGGAGCCGTTGATGATGAATGTTCCCCTCGGAGTCATGTAAGGTATTGTGCCTAAATAGACATCTTGGATAACCGTATCGAAATCCTCATGTTCAGGATCCGTACAGTAGAGTTTTAGCTTTGCTTTTAGAGGAACACTGTATGTTAAGCCTCTGTCAAGACATTCATCCATTGAGTAGCGTGGAGGATCAACAAAATAGTCGATAAACTCCAGTACAAAGTTGTTGCGGGTATCAGTGATCGGAAAGATCTCCTGAAATACCTTGAACAGTCCTTCGTTTCTACGGTTTTCTGCCGTAGTGTCCAACTGAAAAAAATCTTTAAAAGACTTGAGTTGGACTTCAAGAAAATCTGGATAGTCTAAAAGGGCTTTGGAAGTCGCGAATGTAATCCGCTGATTATTAATTTTTTGCGACATTGTGGTTGGCTTAGTTGAAAATAAACTTTAAAAAACGACAAAAAGGTTTAGAGCCTTTTAGTCGGCTCTAAACCCAAGATTTTTATTCCCTATATTGGGAGGGGAGTTGTTTATTATTTAACTTCAACTTCTCCGCCTGCTTCTTCAAGAGCTGCTTTTACCTGTTCAGCTTCTGCTTTAGACACTTTTTCTTTGATAACTGCCTTAGGAGCAAGATCTACAAGATCCTTAGCCTCTTTAAGACCCAGACCGGTGATTTCCTTAACGGACTTAACCATTTGTAATTTGGCCTGTCCGGCTGAAATAAGAATAACGTCAAATTGAGTCTGTTCAGCAGCTTCAGCTCCGGCAGCGCCGGCAGCAGGAGCAGCAACAACTGCAGCGGCAGCTGCAGGTTCAATTCCGTACTCGTCTTTAAGAATTGTAGCCAATTCCTGAACTTCTTTTACAGTTAGATTTACTAAGTCTTCCGCAAATTTTTTGATATCTGCCATGATAATTATTTTTAAATGTTATTTATTATTTTTCTTCTTTTTCTGATAAAGTCTTTACAATACCTGCGATCTTACCACCGCCTGACGATTGCAGAGCAGAGATAACGTTCTTAACAGGAGATTGTAACAAACCGATAATGTCACCGATAAGTTCTTCACGTGACTTGATATTAACGAGTGCGTCAAGTTGATCTGCACCGATATAGGCACAATCTTGAACATAGGCACCCTTTAATTCAGGCTTTCCAAGCTTCTTTGCCATCTCTTTGATAAGTTTGGCGGGAGCATTCGGAGTAGTGGTGAACATGATGGCGGTAGAGCCTTCAAGGATAGGTTGCAACACCTTGGCCTCTTCACTGTTGTGATCTTCCAATACTTTGTGGAGCAAAGTGTTTTTGACAACAACAAGCTTGATACCTTTCTCGAAACAAGCGCGACGAAGAACCGAAGTATTTTCTGCGTTAAGACCGGCAATGTCCGTAACATAGAAATTAGGAGTTTCCTCGATTTGAGCTGCTATGCTTTCAATAATTTTAGCTTTTTCTTCTTTTCTCATATCCAAATTATTTATTCGGCAGCATTGAATGACTTGCTATCGATGTTGATACCGGGACTCATGGTAGAGGACATAGAGACGCTCTTAACATAAGTTCCTTTTAATGCCTGAGGTTTTAATTTAAGGATAGTGTCATACAATGCATTAGCATTCTCTGCAATCTGTTCGGCTCCGAAAGAAGCCTTTCCGATGGCTGAGTGAATAATACCTTGTTTGTCAACCTTAAAATCGATTTTACCGGCCTTAACTTCCTTAACGGCAGCAGCTATATCCATAGTTACGGTGCCTGTCTTAGGGTTAGGCATAAGACCTCTCGGACCCAAAATACGACCTATTGCACCGATTTTAGCCATAACTGATGGAGTACAGATGATAACGTCAACATCTGTCCAGCCACCCTTTATCTTTTCGATGTAATCGTCCAACCCGACAAAGTCAGCTCCTGCTTCTTTAGCTTCAGCCTCTTTATCAGGTGTACAAAGAACCAAAACGCGGGTTACTTTACCTGTACCGTTAGGAAGAGTCACAACGCCACGTACCATTTGGTTCGCTTTACGAGGATCGACACCCAAGCGAACAGCAAGTTCTATAGAAGCATCGAATTTAGTAAAAGTTGAATCTTTAACTAAGGCACATGCTTCCAGCAACTTGTACTGTTGACTTGAATCTACTTTAGCGTATGCTAATTTTTGATTTTTTGATAACTTACTCATTGCGTGTGATTTTATTGTACATCGGCAGGAAATTCTCCCTCAACGCTAATACCCATAGATCTTGCAGTACCGGCAACCATTGACATGGCTGACTTTTCGGTAAATGCATTCATATCCGGCATTTTTTCTTTTGCAATAGCACGAACCTGAGTCCATGTTATCGAAGCGACTTTCTTTCTGTTAGGTTCAGCAGATCCTGACTGTACTTTTGCTGCTTCTTTTATAAGAATAGCTACAGGAGGCTCTTTGACAACGAAAGTAAAAGATTTATCGCTGTAAACGGTAATTACCACCGGTAATACCTTGCCGGCTTTTTCTTGAGTGCGGGCATTAAATTGCTTGCAAAAGTCCATAATGTTCACACCTTTAGAACCCAAAGCAGGTCCTACAGGAGGGGATGGATTGGCGGCACCGCCCTTAATCTGCAATTTAATTAACCCGGCAATTTCTTTAGCCATAATGTTTAATTATTTATTCTTTAGTTACTTGAACAAAATTTAACTCTAACAGAGTCTTTCTTCCAAAAATTTTAACCATGACTTTGAGTTTCCTCTTGTCTTCAAGAATCTCCTCAATAGTGCCGTCAAACCCGTTGAAAGGTCCGTCAACTATCTTGACAGACTCTCCGACAGTAAATGGAATGACTGTCTCACCACCCTGGTCAATCAGTTCATCAACCCGGCCCAAGATCCGATTAATTTCGGAATCACGAACCGGTACAGGCTCTTTATCTTTCCCTTCGGAAAGAAAACCTGCGATATAAGGCAGATTACGGAGTACGTGTTGTAATTCACCCGTCAAGTGGGCTTCTATCAAAATATACCCCGGAAAGAAGATACGCTCGGCGCTTACACGCTTACCGTTCTTTATCTGGAAGTATTTTTCGGTAGGAATCAGTACTTGTGAAACAAGATCGCCAAGATCGGAAGACTCAAGCTCCTTCTCTATGTACTCTTTTGCTTTCTTTTCCTTTCCACCCGCAGTGCGAACTACATACCACTTTTTGGCGTTGTCAGTCATAATGGTGTTATAGTTGGTATAAACCGGTCATAATGGTCTTGAATACAATATCCATTACCCATATTATTACTGTAAGAATCAAGGTACAAACCATGACAAGAATAGCTGAACTCTGGAGCTTATCCCAAGTCGGCCATGTAACTTTTGTAGTGAGTTCCTTGTAGGACTCTTTTACGTAAGTTCCTATTTTGCTCATTGTTATTTATTTATGACAAAGTCAATTGGAAGCTTTTGACCTGTCGGTTAATAACGTACCAGCTCGTAACAACTGATATTGCAGGGGCAGAGAGAATCGAACTCCCATCAATGGTTTTGGAGACCACTATTCTGCCATTAAACTATGCCCCTAAATTTTAGTCGAAGCTGCGCTTGCTTCGACTAAAAATTATAGATTGTATTAGTCTAAAATCTTAGTTACCTGACCTGAACCAACGGTACGGCCACCTTCACGGATAGCGAAACGTAAACCTTCGTTCAATGCTACAGGGTAGATCAAATCAACTGTAATCTTAACGTTATCACCAGGCATAACCATCTCAACTCCTGCAGGAAGTGTGATTTCACCGGTAATATCAAGAGTACGGATGAAGAACTGAGGACGATAATGATTGTGGAATGGAGTGTGACGACCACCTTCATCTTTTTTCAAGACGTAGATAGCAGCCTCAAAGCGTTTGTGAGGAGTGATAGTATTAGGGTGAGCGATAACCTGACCTCTCTTAACCTCTTTCTTATCAATACCGCGAAGCAACAAACCAACGTTATCACCGGCTTCACCTTCGTCAAGGATCTTACGGAACATTTCAACACCTGTAACAACTGATTTCTTAGGCTCTTCACCAAGACCGATAATTTGAACTTCATCGCCTGTCTTTACAATACCTGTCTCAATACGACCTGTAGCAACTGTGCCACGGCCTGTGATAGAGAAGATATCTTCAACCGGCATCAAGAACGGCTTTTCATTATCACGTTTAGGAATAGGAATGTATTCATCAACAGCATTCATCAACTCCATAACTTTCTCTTCCCATTTAGGATTGCCATTCAATGCACCAAGTGCTGAACCGCGGATAACAGGAGCGTTGTCACCATCAAATTCGTAGAAACTGAGAAGCTCGCGAACTTCCATTTCAACCAAGTCAATGATTTCAGGATCTTCTACAAGATCGACTTTATTCAAGAATACAACGATCTTCGGAACGTTTACCTGACGAGCAAGCAGGATGTGCTCACGAGTTTGAGGCATAGGACCATCTGTAGCAGCAACTACAAGGATAGCACCGTCCATCTGGGCAGCACCTGTAACCATGTTCTTTACGTAGTCAGCGTGACCCGGGCAGTCAACGTGAGCATAGTGACGGGTTTCAGTTTGATATTCAACGTGAGATGTATTAATGGTAATACCACGTTCCTTTTCCTCAGGAGCGTTATCAATCTGATCAAATGATTTGATCTCAGAAAGACCTCTTTCAGCCAATACTTTAGTGATGGCTGCGGTCAAAGTGGTTTTACCGTGGTCAACGTGACCGATGGTACCGATGTTTACATGCGGTTTGTCCCTTTTATAAGTTTCTTTTGCCATAATAAAAATTTTTATTTTATGAGTATTATTTTCTTTCGAGCCGGTGATGAGAGTTGAACTCATGACCTCTTCCTTACCAAGGAAGCGCTCTACCACTGAGCTACACTGGCCTTTTGGAGCGGAAGACGAGATTCGAACCCGCGACCCTCAGCTTGGAAGGCTGATGCTCTACCGACTGAGCTACTTCCGCAAAAAAAAAAGTGGGGAGAGCAAGATTCGAACTTACGAAGGCGTACGCCAGCAGATTTACAGTCTGCCCCAGTTGG
Organism: Bacteroidales bacterium; assembly: GCA_028691975.1. GTDB lineage: Bacteria > Bacteroidota > Bacteroidia > Bacteroidales > UBA932 > Cacconaster. The sequence goes on from JAQUYF010000052.1 coordinate 13,225, forward strand.
CCACTTTGGTATCTCCCCAATTTTATCAATCTTTCAAAAAAGAGAGCCG
>JAQUYF010000101.1 GCA_028691975.1 Bacteroidales bacterium
CCAAAGAGACATTTACATATATGGAGACAGCCGCTATTATGGACAGGCTCCATATCATTTTTAAGGAAGCAGGTATTGTACAGGGTGACAAGATTGCCTTAGTAGGTCGTAACACAGCCCGTTGGGTTATTGCCGAACTGGCAACTATCACATACGGAGCTGTAATTGTCCCGATACTTCAAGACTTTCATACGGCAGATGTAAATAATATTATACAACATTCGGAGAGCAGGCTGCTATTTGTAGATTCAATGCATGCAGATGGGATTGACACTAAGTCTGATGACTGCCAATTGACCACCATCCTTTCACTTACCGATTTCACTTGTCTCTATGAGAAAGAGGGACAAAATGTGGCAAAGTGTATCTCCAAGATTGAGAGCAAGTTTGCAAAACATCATCCGGACGGTTATAAAAAGGAAGATATTACATTTGCCGAAGTGCCTAATAGTCAACTGATTATGCTTAGCTACACATCCGGTACTACCGGAAACAGCAAAGGTGTGATGCTGACTGCCAACAGTCTTGTTTCCAATATCTTATATGCTACAAGAGTCGCAAAGATGTGGATTCCGGGAGGACGTGAACTTTCTTATTTGCCCTTGGCTCACTCATACGGAGGAGTATTTGACGTGCTTGCACCTCTTACTATGGGCACACATGTGTACCTGTTCGGCAGGATGCCGGCTGCTACAATTATGATACAGGCCCTTAATGAGATCAAGCCTTATTCCTTCCTGTCTGTTCCTTTGCTGATTGAAAAGATTTGCAAAGCGAAAGTATTCCCAATGCTCGAAAAGAATCCTGTTAAGACACTGATTAAAGTACCTCTGCTTAATAAATTGCTATACAAAACAATAAACAAGAAGATAAAAGGTGTGTTCGGTGGTGAAGGTCTTTGGGAGATGAATATGGGCGGTGCTGCTGTTGATCCTAAAGTCGAGGCACTGTTGATGAAGATGAAATTCCCGTTTACCGTAGGTTACGGAATGACTGAATGTGGTCCTCTGATAAGCTACACAACACATTCGAAATATAAGGCAGGCTCAGCAGGAGCCATTATCCCGGGTATGGAGGTAAAAATTGATTCGTCTGACCCTTATAAAGTTCCGGGAGAGATATGTGTCAAAGGTGAAAATGTGATGATGGGTTATTACAAAAATGAAGAGGCTACACGTGCCGTCCTCACAGAAGATGGCTGGTTGCGCACAGGAGACCTTGGTATTATTGATCAAGACGAGACAATCTACATCAAGGGACGTTGCAAGACTATGATCCTGCTTTCGAATGGCCAAAATATTTATCCTGAGCAGATAGAGTTCAAACTAAATAATCTTGAATTGATAGCCGAGAGCCTTGTGGTGCTTAAAGATTCGCATCTGACGGCATTAATCTATCCGAACCAGGATGAGATAAAGAAACGTAATCTCTCCTTAGAGGATGTAAAGAAGATAATGGATGCCAATATGAGTGCACTCAATGCCTCTGTAGCATCTTATGAGAAAATTACAGAATATGTGTTGAGAGACTCAGAGTTCGAAAAAACTCCTAAAAAGAGCATTAAACGCTTCCTATACACGAGTTTGAGATAGCTTGTGTTATTTATATAATAAACCGTCAGCGGCCCCCTTTTGGGGGCCGTTTTTTTTATAATATATGTCATATAATTGTTAAATTTGTTGCAATTAAATTAAATATTATGACAGTTCAAGAAGCAATACATGCACGACATTCCGTTCGCCAATATTTGGGAAAAGATATTCCTGACGAGATAGTGAAATCGTTGCAGGCCAGGGTAGAGGAGTGCAACAGAGAAAGCGGGTTGCATATTCAGCTACTGATAAATGAGCCACGCGCCTTTCAAGGTAAGATTGCGCACTACGGCTCATTTTCAGGCGTAACCAATTATATCGCTATGATAGGGCATAAAGGAGCATCCTTAGATGAAAAATGCGGCTATTATGGCGAGCAGATTGTGCTTTTGGCTCAACAGTTGGGACTTAACACGTGCTGGGTAGGTCTGAATTATTCTAAAATTAATGATGCACTGCAAGTTAACAAAGGGGAGAAGGTGGTCTTGTTAATCGCTCTTGGCTATGGGCAAACTCATGGAACAGCACATCGCAGTAAATCTGTTGAAAAGGTTACTGTTCTTCACGGAAATGAGCCGGAATGGTTTAATCGCGGTATAAAGTCGGCACTGCTTGCCCCAACAGCCGTCAATCAGCAGCAATTCATATTTGAATACTTTGACAACAAGGTAATTGCAAGATCAAAACTCGGCTTTTTCTCAAAGGTCGACTTGGGGATTGTCAAGTACCACTTTGAAGTCGGTGCCGGCAAAGAGAATTTTGAATGGGCTTAATCCAGCCCATATTGTTTCATTTTATCCAGCGCGCGGTGCTGTATGACGCATACGTTTGAATAGGAGATTTTCATTATTGAGGCTATTTCGGCAGGTTCATAGCCGTAATAAAACCGTAAGATAATGACGTCATGCTCTTTCTGGGGGAGTTTTTTCAAACATTGATGAAGTACCTCGAGTCTGTCTTCCACAAAGGTATTTTTTGCCTGCGCTATATGTACTTTGTCTATATCGTCCACGCGCGATCTTCTCGATGAGCTACTACGATAGTAATCACATACGGTGTTACGTGTGATGGTATAAATCCATGTACTTACGGAAGCTTTATTGCTGTCAAAAGTGGCAAACTTGGAAGAGATTTTGACAAATATTTCGGATATGAGATCCTCCGCATCCTGAATGTTTTTTACGTGTGATCTGACGTACGAAGAGACTTTCGGCAGAAAATCTTTATAAATCTCATTATCCATCTATTTCAAGTTTTCATCGGATTGT
>JAQUYF010000005.1 GCA_028691975.1 Bacteroidales bacterium
ATATACACAAAACCCAGACGCGCAGCGAAAAACACATCCAACAATGGTAGTTCATGCTGATAGTTAGTTACTAAGAAGCTCATTTTTGTGTGCTAACGGCATGTATATTAGACATAACTTACTATATTACAGATCTTTAGTATTTGTAGTCGTCACAATAATCCTGCAACAGCGACACATGAATTGTGGCTGCTACGAGATGTCCCTTTCGGCGCCAACAAATGCGCCTCAAAGGACATTCTCGTCTTCGCCAAACTGAATCTTACTGCAGTATGATTTCTCCGGCGATGTTGCAGTACCAATAAGTTGTCAATATGGTCATTCTTTACGTCGAAGTCTATTATGTGGGCGAGCACGAATGGAATGACATCTGGGCCATATTTTGCCGATACAGCCAAATATTATGAAATAAGATGTAGAATGGCAAAAGTAGTATAGTGCGTATTATCAGTATGTTACAAATATGGCTATTCTTTATGTCAAAGTTTTGTGTCTGACATAGGGATTAACTTATGTGGTAACAAATTGTTAACATGGTTTTACGAATAATACTACTCCCTATATCTCGGTTAAATCTGTCTCTGGAGTGTGTATTGTGTCGGATATAGGGATTGGTCCGCGTTGCAATAGGTTGTAATACTGAGTCTTACGAATGATATCAATCCCTATGTCTCGGTTGAGTGTATCTCTGGCGGTTGTCCCACTATGATGGTAGTTTGTGAGTGGTAACTTGTGATTGGTAGCTTTGGGATGGTGGCTTGGAATGATAACTTGGGAGTGGCAGCCTTAAGATGTTAGATTATGAGTTGTAACTTGTGGTGGCAGATTGTGCTGGTAACTTGGGAGCGGTAGCCTTAGGATGGTAGATTATGAGTGGTAAATTGTGATAATAGCTTGTGAGTGTAGATTGTGATGGTAGCTTGTGAGTGGTAGATTGTGCTGGTAACTATAGAATGGTTACTTTAGGAGTGCAGATTGTGCTGGTAACTTGGAGTGATAACTTGTGATGGCAGCTTGTGAGTGATAGCTTTTGGGTGTCAGCTGTGGGTGGAAGTTTGGAATAGATTGTTTGCTGATTCGTGTTATTAGTGTTACTTTTGCGCATAGTTCGATTCGTTCAGTTCGTTTGGTTCGTTCGATTCGTTTGCGCCGTTCGTTCGATTCGTTCGGGTCGTTTGAATTTGATCAAATAAGCAATAATAACAATATAAATTGAATGATATGAAGCAATTACTATTAATGACATTTCTAACTGCGACGATTTTAGTTGGCGGAAGTTCTATTTGCATGGCGCAAGAAAATCCTGAAAAACAAACGATTACTGTGCAAAATAATGGGATGACAGTCTCGTTTGATATGATTTACGTGCAGGGTGGTGAGTTTTGGATGGGTGCCACAAGTGAACAATCTAAAGCTGCTTATGACGATGAAATGCCTTCTCACAGAGTTGCTGTCAGTGATTATTATATTGGAAAGACCGAGGTGACTCAGGCTCTATGGTTTGCGGTTATGGGAGAATCGCCTTCACAGGATGAGGATAAGTGGAGTGATGATTATGGTCTTGGTGATGATTTTCCGGCATATTATATTTCATGGAATCAGATTAGCTATTTTATAACTAAGTTGAATGGACTTACAGGCAAAAAATTTAGATTGCCGACTGAGGCTGAGTGGGAATATGCTGCGCGCGGAGGTGCAAAAAGCCAAAAATTCAAATTTAGCGGTAGCAATACTATAAAAAATGTTGCATGGTATGTTGATAATAGTCAGCCGGTTGCTCATAAAGTTGCTTTGAAGACTCCTAATGAACTTGGGTTGTATGATATGAGTGGTAACCTGTTTGAATGGTGCAGTGACTGGCACGATGACAATTACTATAAAAGTAGTCCTGTTGACAACCCCAAAGGTCCTCAGGATGGTTATATGAAGGTCTTGCGTGGTGGCAGCATGAATATGAGTGCGTCCGGCTGTCGCGTGTCCTATAGGTATAGTAATGATCCCGGAGATGTATATTATCGCAACGGTCTCAGACTGGTTTGTGAATAGGTCTGTATTATCCTGATTTATAATAATTGCCGTGCTTCTGCATCGCTACTTGGTGTGGTCCCGGTTGTCTATGCTTGGCGGTGTCTGTCTGTCGGTTACTGAGGTACGGAGTCGGTTATGGAATCGGTATAGCTACGCGATGGAAGTATCGCTTGGTGAAGTCTCGCTTGGAGTAGTATCGTTTGGTAGAAGTCTTGCTTGGAGAAGTCTCATTTGGTGGAAGTATCGCTTGGTGAAGTCTCGTTTGAGAAGTCTTGGTGGTGAAGTCTCGTTTGAGAAGTATCGGTGGGTGAAAATCTCTGTTACTGCTGCGTAGTGGTGTATGTCTATTAGTTAGTGATGTATGGAGACGGCATTGCTTCTTGGTGAAATTATTGGTTGTTTTTGACTAAAAAATGTTACATTTGTTGGATATAAATGAGTGTAATATTTGGATATGAGTTCAAGTTTTGACAAAGTTATTGACAGAAGGGGTACGGGGGCCATTAAGACTGATCTTCTGAAAAAGCGTTTCGGAAGAGAGGATCTTATCCCTTTGTGGGTTGCGGATATGGATTTTCAGACCCCCGATTTCATAGTGAAAGCCCTGAAACGCCGTTTCAGTCACGAAATATACGGCTACAGCGTGCCTCCGGACAGTTATTGGGATGCTATTATCAATTGGGAATTAACTCTCCACGGATGGAAGTTTACTCGTGAGGAGCTGACATTTATACCGGGTATTGTGCGGGGTATTGGTTTTGCTATTCAGTGCTTTACGAAGCCAGGAGACAAAGTGATAATACAACCGCCGGTCTATATGCCGTTTATTCATGTTCCTCAGGATAATGGCAGGGAGTTGATATATAATCCTTTAAAGTACTCAAGAGAAAATTATGAGATGGATTTTGATCAGTTGGAAGAGTGTATGGCATATCGACCTAAGATGCTGATTTTGTCCAATCCTCATAATCCTGCCGGAAAGGTGTGGAGCAAAGAGACGCTCATCAAGCTGTCCGATATTTGTGAAAGGCACAATGTGCTGGTAATCTCAGATGAGATTCACGCAGATATGGCTCTTTACGACTATAAGCATATCCCGTTTGCTACCGTTTCTGACGGTGCTGCACAAAATTCAATCACATTCGGAGCTCCGACCAAGACTTTTAATATTGCAGGCTTGGTCAGCTCATTTGCCGTAGTGCCAAATAAGGAGATAAGGGAGAAGTTTTTTCACTACCTGACGGTAAATGAGTTGAATTCTCCTACTTTTGTCTCATATATTGCGACTGAAGCTGCATTTACGAAGGGAAAGAAGTGGAGAGAGAAGATGTTGGAATATGTGCAGGAAAATGTGGATTATGTATTTGATTACATAAGTGTTAATATTCAGACCATCACAGTTGTCCGTCCAAATGCCTCTTTCTTGATCTGGCTTAACTGTAAAAAGTTGGAGATGGATCATGGTCAATTGATCGATCTCTTTGTCAATCAGGCTCATCTTGCTCTTAATGACGGTGAGGCTTTCGGCCCTGGTGGAGAAGGTTTTATGCGAATGAATGTAGGGACTTCGCGCCTTGTGCTGGAAAAGGCTCTACGACAATTGACGGATGCTGTAAATGCTTACTTGTCACTGAAGAAAGAGTGATCACTATATTATTATTTTCATATAAAACTTAAATCTATGCATAAAAAACTTATATTTCTGATACTTGCCTGTGCCATGGTACTTTCCTCGTGCGAAGAGCAAAAACCGACAGTACAAAAAGAAGAGTGGTCGATAGTCCTTCACGCCGGAGCAGGTGGCTCTCAATTGATGCCTAAAGATACTGAAGATCAGTATAAAATATTTCTAAATGAGGCACTTACAGTTGGAAAGACAATTCTTGAGAATGGGGGAAGTGCGCTTGATGCCGTAGAGCAGACAGTGGTTTACCTTGAAAATTGTCCGCTGTTTAATGCCGGGAAAGGAGCTGTTATGACCATGGACGGACGTCACGAACTTGATGCTTCTATTATGGATGGAAGCAATCTTATGGCCGGTGCCGTTGCCGGTGTAACCGATATTAAAAATCCTGTTAAAGCTGCCAGGCTGGTTATGGAGAGGACACCGCATGTTTTGCTTATTGGAGAAGGTGCCTCTGCTTTTGCCAGGGAGCAAGGGCTTGAAATAGTGCCTAATTCATATTTTACGACTGAAGGTAAAAAGGCAGAGTTAGCAAAGCTGTTAGAGCAACACGCTCAAGGTGAGCCGCATGGTACGGTTGGGTGTGTGGCTCTGGATAAGAATGGAAATATAGCAGCTGCCACATCTACCGGAGGTATGGCAGGGAAAAAGTGGGGCAGGGTAGGTGATGCTCCTATTATCGGTGCTTCCACGATTGCCAATAATGACGTAGTAGGAGTTTCCAGTACTGGACACGGGGAGTTGTGGATCAGACAATCGGTTGCACACGATATATATGCTCTAATGGACTATAAAGGACTTTCTCTTAAAGAGGCTGCCCATGAGGTTATCTGGAACAAGATTGACAAGATGGAAGGCTCCGGTGGAGGAGTGATCTGCATTGACAAGAATGGAGAGATTGTTATGGAGTTTGATACTAAGGTTATGAACAGAGCATGGGCCAAGTCCAGTGGTGAGTGTGGCGCTGCCGTTAATCCGGTTGTCAGTGAGTAATGAAGTATTTTAAGAAATTAGGTCTGTTACCTAAGGTACTGTTAGCTATAGCGTTAGGTATTGTATTTTCGTTTTTTACGCCTGATTGGGCCGTAAGGGTATTCATCACACTTAATTCGATCTTCAGCAATTTGCTTGGGTTGGTAATTCCGCTTTTGATAATAGGACTTATCGCTCCTGGGATTACGGAACTTGGTCGCGGTGCCGGTAAATTGTTGCTGATTACTGCCGGAATAGCATATCTGTCAACCATTCTTTCCGGATTTTTCTCCTTTTTTACATGTGAATGGGCTTACCCTAAATTTCTTGGCGGCTCGATAATGTCTCTCGGAACTTTGGATATGTCAGGGGGATTAACTCCTTATTTTACGATAGAAATGCCTCCGGTCATGAGCGTTACGACGGCGCTGGTGATTGCTTTTATGATAGGTCTCGGACTGACTCTTGTCAAGGGGGATACTTTTCGCAAGTTGATGACCGACTTTAGAGATTTGATCTATGTTATTATTTCTAAAGTGATTATACCTTTTTTGCCAATTTACATTTTTGGCATTTTTCTGCAAATGGGAGCGGAAGGAAAGGTTATGGCTGTAATGGGAATGTTTTTGAAGATTATTGTAATTATTGCAATAATGCACATCTTACTGTTGCTGATACAGTTTTGTATTGCCGGAGCTATCTCTAAAAAGAATCCTTTTAAAGCGCTAATGACCATGTTGCCCGCATACGTCACGGCACTTGGAACGCAGTCTTCTGCCGCTACGATTCCGGTTACACTTGCGCAGACGCGCAAAAATGGTGTGCGTAAGGAGATTGCAGACTTTGTTATCCCTTTGTGCGCAACAATCCATTTGTCCGGAAGTACCCTCAAAATTGTGGCCTGTGCGTATGCAATTTCGCTGAGTTTGGGATTGCCTTCCGGTTTTGATCTGTATTCCGGTTTTATAATGATGCTCGGAATCACAATGGTTGCAGCTCCGGGAGTGCCTGGAGGTGCGATTATGGCTGCCATAGGACTGATTGCATCAATGCTGGGATTTGACGCCAATATGCAGGGGCTTATGATAGCTCTTTATATTGCAATGGATAGTTTCGGCACGGCCGGAAATGTTACGGGGGACGGAGCTATTGCATTGATTGTAAATTCTATGCATTTTACTAAAAAAGAAACAACACAAACAGATGAAGAAGTTATATAGATTATTATTGTTACTGTCTATTGTTACTGCCTGTTCAGGTGCGGCAGATGGAATCCACAACCTTACTATATGTTCAACCACAGACCTCCATGGAGCCTATTTTGACTCTCTGTATGATGGCAATACTGTTAGAAAGACCTCTCTTTCAAGAGTATCTCAATACGTTAAGAGTGTTCGTAATAATGGAGACAATCTTGTCTTAATCGATATCGGAGATAATCTGCAGGGAGATCCGGCAGCATATTATTTCAACTATGTGAATACTACTGATGAACATGTTTGTGTAAGGACCTTTAAATATCTTGGTTATGATGCAGTTGTAGTAGGTAACCATGACTTGGAAGCCGGACATTCGGTCTATGACAGATTTAGAAAAGATATCGGTATCCCTTATTTAGCTGCCAATACTGTAATTACGGAGGGCGAAAAGAAGGGCGAGCCATATTTTGATCAATACACAATTGTCAAAAGAGATGGGATTAAGGTAGCCGTGATCGGTATGACCAACTCATGTATCAAGATGTGGATTAGCTCTAAACTTTATGAAGGAATAGATTTTATGCCGATTGCTGATGTTACTCAACAAGTTGTGGATCAGGTAATTGAAAAAGAGAATCCACATATTGTGGTACTTGGACTTCATTCCGGAGTCGGGACCGGCAGAGATGATGATTTGGAGGATGCTTCTCTTGCCGTAGCGAAGAGTGTCAAGGGTGTTGACATTATCTTTTGCGGACATGATCACCATCCGGATGCTCGTGTAGTTGAGAACCCTTCCGGGAATGTGATTCTTTTAGATGGTGGAAGTAGAGCTTCTGTTGTGGCGCAGTGTCTTGCCACAATTGAGATAAAAAAAGGGAAAGTGGTTGACAAGCACTTTGATTACAGGCTTATCCCGATGGCCGATTGTGAGTCGGATACTGCATATAATACTACTTTCGCTCCTGATTTTGAAGAAGTTAAAGAGTTTGCCAACGAGGAGATAGGGGAGTTGAAAGAGACTATCCATATGGCCGATGCACTTTACGGACCATCTGCCTATTTGCATTTAATTCATACTGTTCAGAATGAGAGTTCCGGAGCGGACATTTCAATTGCCTCTCCGCTTTCCACTGGTGGTGAAATCAAGGCGGGCAAATTGAAATTTTTGGATCTTGTTACCATATATCCATTTGAAAATCAGTTATATGTCATTAAGATGACAGGAGATCAGATAAAGAACTATCTTGAATATTCATACGATAACTGGATTAAGGGTAATGGTCCGTCATTTAATTATGATTCTGCCGAAGGTATTAATTATACTGTCAGCAAGAGTGCTGCGTATGGAGAGAGGGTGCATATTATTTCCATGCAAAATGGGGAGAAATTTGATCCGGAAAAGAGTTATAAAGTGGCTATGACCTCATACCGCTTCAGTGGGGCAGGAGGCATGTTAGAAGAAGGGGCAGGAATTGACCAGAATCAGATAAAAGATCTGCTGGTGGATATCTTACCTGAAATCAGAGTGTTACTCAACGATTATATTGTTGCAAAGAAAGAAATATTTCCAAAACGGGAGGATAACTGGAGCTTTGTTAGATAAATTGTATTAACTTTGCGATACTTGCATTAATTATGGATGATAACTTAATAAACGGACTGAAAAGCAAGATAGGGCAAATCATATCGAGATATGAATCGCTCAAGTCCGAGAATACGCAGATTAATGCGGAGTTATCCAAATGCAAACAACAATTACAGGATAAAAACGAACAAATAACAGAATTAAAAAAACAAATAGATAACTTACAATTGACAGAAGCATTCAGGTCTTCGTATGAAGATACGAAGGAGGCTAAACAAAAGATTGCGAAATTGATAAGAGAGATAGACAAGTGCATAACGATGTTAAACGATTGATGTTATGGAGAAGCAGAAGATATCGTTGGTAATAGCCGGAAGGAGTTATGATTTTGTAATAGAGCCGGATAAGGAGGAGAAGTTGCGCTTGGCGGTAAAAAGACTTAATGAGACGATCCAGGACACACTGCTTAGGTTTAAAGGGGTGGATGTACAAGATGCCATGAGTATCATACTCTTCAGCAAAGAGGTGAGGATCATTGAGTTGGAGACGAAAGAAGAGATAAAAGATATATTGGACCAGTTAGAAGGTCTTAATGACCAGCTGGGCAATTATTTACTTAGCCGTTAGTTTTGCTCTTTGCTGAAATCAACACTAAAAAATTTAACCGAGCCAACTCGATAGTTGAAGACAGGCCTGGGTTACCCCTTTGGGGGGATTCTATTTATAGGACGTTGGAAGTCTGAGACGAATATCGGAGCTCAAATCTTATTTATTAAGATTTCTGATAGACCTTGACTAACGGCTTTTTTTCAATTGTAAGTATTTATTAAACAGATATCTAATTAAATAATATATACTTACTCAAATGGATAATATCACAATAATAATCATTACAGCTATAATTTCTGCCGCAGTAGCAATCGGTGCATACCTGTTCGTCAGAAACATTATATTGAAGAAAAAGAAATCTGCCATTCTAAGTGCTGCCGAACAGGAAGGCGAGAACATCAAGAAAGACAAGATCTTTCAGGCTAAAGAGAAGTTTCTTCAATTAAAGAGTGAACATGAGGCTTACATCAATGAGAAAAACGCTCAGATGCAGCAGCAGGAAAATAAGTTAAAACAGAGAGAACTTTATCTTAATCAACAGAATTCCGACATAGGCCGCAGGCAGAAAGAAGTTGAGACTATCAAGGAAAATCTTAAAGTACAGCTTGACCTTCTCAACAAGAAGGGAGATGAGTACGAAAAGCTCAGGGATCAGGTTATTGTCAAGCTTGAAGAGGTTGCTGGCATGACTGCCGCAGATGCAAAAAATCAATTAGTGGAGACAATGAAAGCTGAAGCAAAGACTGAGGCTATGTCATACATTAATGATGTGATGGACGAGGCCCGTCTCTCGGCAAGTAAAGAGGCCAAGCGTATTGTTATCAATACAATTCAAAGAACTGCACCTGAGACTGCAATTGAAAATGCGGTTACGGTATTCAATATCGACTCGGATGAGATCAAAGGCCGCATCATTGGCCGTGAAGGACGTAACATTCGGGCACTTGAGGCTGCGACAGGGGTGGAGATTGTTGTTGACGATACTCCGGAGGCTATTTTGCTATCGGCATTTGATCCTATCAGACGTGAAGTGGCAAGATTGGCACTGCACCAGTTGGTAACAGACGGACGTATTCATCCGGCAAGGATTGAAGAGGTGGTTGCCAAGGTTCAGAAGCAATTGGAGGAGGAGATTATGGAGACCGGTAAGCGGACATGCATCGATTTGGGAGTACATGGACTGCACGTAGAGTTGATCAGGCTTATCGGACGTATGAAATATCGTTCTTCTTATGGACAAAATTTGCTTCAGCACTCACGTGAGGTGGCCAACATCTGTGCAACTATGGCATCGGAGCTTGGATTGAACGCAAAAATGGCCAAAAGAGCAGGTTTGCTCCACGACATAGGAAAGGTATCGGAGGAGGATCCGGAGCTTCCACACGCAATATTAGGTATGAAAATTGCCGAAAAATATAAGGAGAAGCCGGAGATATGCAATGCGATCGGATCTCACCATGAAGAGGTTGAGATGACCTCTCTGATAGCACCTCTTGTATTGGTAAGTGATGCTATTTCAGGTGCAAGACCAGGTGCGAGACGTGAAGTTATAGAGTCCTACATTAAGAGACTGAAGGATATGGAAGGCATTGCGCTTGCTTATCCGGGAGTTACGAAAACTTATGCTATTCAGGCAGGTCGTGAGCTTAGAGTTATTGTCGGTGCCGAGGAGGTAGATGACAAGCAATGTGAAGAACTTTCAACAGAGATTGCAAAGAAGATTCAGGACGAAATGGTCTATCCTGGGCAGGTAAAGATTACCGTCATACGTGAGACACGTTCTGTAGCCTTTGCCAAATAATATTTTCAGCCATGGAAGAAAAGAAACAGATTAACATAGAATTGAAGCCGGAGATAGCTCGCGGCTCATATTCAAATCTTGCAATAATCACCCACTCTAACAGTGAATTTGTAATCGATTTCGTTCAGATGATGCCCGGAGTGCCGAAGCCTGAGGTTACCAACCGTATTATCATGACTCCCGAGCATGCAAAGAGGTTGCTGAATGCATTAAAAGATAATCTCTCCAAATTTGAAGAACAATTTGGAGAGATTAAACTCACTTCCGCTCCTTCTCTGCCGCCGATGGGTTTTGGCGGAGATGCTTAAGCTTTACTGTACTGCGTCCATTCCCGCTTTGATCGCCTCTTCATTCATTGGAATGAGGTTGTGGTGACGTGGCGGCAGTGATTTCTTCAATCCCTTAAGGACGTTTTCCATTGAAACGACAGGCTTTTTCTTTAGATAGGCACCAAGGATAATCATGTTGTAAGCCTTTGCGTTGCCTATTTTTGCTGCCTCATCTACGGCTGCAATTTTGCATATTGTAATGTCTTTCCTTTCTGGATGACGGGTAATGCCGTTAGGGTCATAGATCAAAAGTCCGCCGGGCTTAACCTGATTTTCAAATTTGTCCATTGACTGCTGGTTAAGAATTATGGCAGTATCGAACTTGCTCAAAATAGGGGAACTTATCTTGTTGTCGCTAAGGATAACGCTTACATTGCAAGTACCTCCACGCATCTCGGGACCGTACGAAGGCATCCAGGTGACTTCCTGATCCTGCATAATTCCGCCGTAGGCAAGTATCTTACCCATAGAGAGGACACCCTGTCCTCCGAAACCTGCTATTATTATTTCTTCTTTCATAATGTACTTTTTAAAAATTAAACTACCTGTCTTTCATATCGCCAAGCGGATAGAATGGGAACATATTATCTTCCATCCATTTATTAGCCTGTACAGGAGGGATTTTCCATCCTGAATTGCAGGTACTTACAACTTCTACGAAGGAAGTGCCTTTCTTCATCATGGAATTTTCAAAAGCTTTCTGAATGGCTTTTTTGGTTTTGCGAACTGCGCCGGGGTTTTGTACGGATTGGCGTGTTACGTAGCAAGTCCCTTCCAACTGTGCGATTAATTCAGTGATTTTCAGAGGATAACCATTCAATTCGGCTTTTCTTCCGTAAGGGGTGGTAGCCGTTACCTGTCCCAAAAGGGTGGTAGGAGCCATTTGACCACCGGTCATACCGTAAATAGCATTGTTGATAAAGATGACAACGATATTTTCGCCTCTGTTGCATGCATGCATGATCTCGGCAGTACCGATTGAAGCAAGGTCACCGTCACCCTGATAGGTAAATACATACTTGTCAGGCATAAGTCTCTTGGTAGCTGTAGCAAGTGCAGGCGCTCTGCCGTGTGCAGCCTGCTGCCAGTCAATATCTATATAATTGTAGGCAAATACGGAACAACCGACCGGTGAAATACCGATGGTTTTATCCTGAATACCCATCTCTTCTATAACTTCGGCAATGATCTTGTGAACTACTCCGTGAGAACATCCGGGACAGTAGTGAAGTATTGCATCTTTAAGCAGCGGAGTCCTTCCGTAAACTTTATTTTCGGGTTTAATAATATCTTTAATATCCATAGTCCCACTTATTTAATTGTTTTAACAAAAGCGTCATAAATCTCTTCAGGAGACGGAACAACGCCACCCTGACGACCATAAAAACTTACAGGAACTCTTCCGTCAGCGACGAGTTTTATATCTTCAACCATCTGGCCTGCATTAAGTTCAACTGACATTATGCTCTTCAATTGAGGAACAAGTGCATTGAGCGCATCCTTAGGATAAGGGAACAATGTGATAGGACGCAAGATGCCGAGCTTTATGCCGTTTTCTCTCGCAATCTCTACTACATTTTCACAAATTCTTGACATACAGCCAAATGCTACGATAAGATGATCTGCATCTTCGCATTTATAGGTACTGTATCTGACTTCATTGGCTTCAACTTCGGCATATTTCTTCTGAAGCTTGATGTTAAACCTTTCCTGAACGTCTGCCTGAAGAGCAAGAGAGGTAATAGTATTAGCCGGTCTGTCTGCCGTCTTACCGATGGTGGCCCATGAAGAGCACAATTCACGAATCTCAGCCTCTGTTCTGCGTGGCTTTGACGGTCTGAGTTCGACTTTCTCCATCATCTGTCCGATAACGCCGTCACCAAGAATCATGACAGGGTTGCGGTATTTGAAGGCAAGTTCAAAGGCAAGATCTACAAAGTCATACATATCCTGAGCGGAAGCCGGGGCAAGTACGATAGTTCTGTAATCGCCGTGTCCACCTCCTTTAGTAGCCTGGAAATAGTCTCCCTGACTCGGTTGAATAGTACCTAAGCCCGGACCTCCACGCATAACGTTTACTACAAGGCAAGGAAGTTCACTTCCTGCGAGATAACTGATACCTTCACACATCAGGCTGATTCCGGGGCTGCTTGAAGAGGTCATAACCTTCTTTCCGCAACATGCTCCGCCATATACCATATTGATAGAGGCTGTTTCACTTTCAGCTTGAAGAACTACCATTCCGGTGCTCTCCCAAGGCTTTTCTTTCATAAGCGTCTCCATCACTTCGGACTGAGGCGTGATAGGATATCCGAAATAACCGTCGCATCCGCAGTTGATAGCGGCATAAGCGATAGCTTCGTTCCCTTTCATTAATATTTTTTCTGCCATATTTAAAATTTTAGATTTTAACACGATAAACAGTGATTACTGCATCCGGGCAAACGGTTGCGCAGTTAGTACATCCGGTGCAATTGTCCAGATTTGCCATGTACAAGTAGTTGTATCCCTTGCTGTTAACCTCTTTGGATAAAGCAATGGTGTTAGTCGGACAGTTGGCGACGCATACTCCGCATCCTTTGCATTTTTCCGTGTCCACCACAATAGCTCCTTTAAGTGCCATGATTTTTTGATTTTAGTTATATTTTAAATAATTTATTTTGTTGAATAAAAATTAAATCCTTTCAAGATATGACTCCACACATAGTCCCACCTGAGTATAATACCTATCAGCAGGGCTATTCCGACCCATATTAACCCTTTAGTCGTGCTGTTTTGGGCCATATACCACTCTTTGATCTTCCTAAACATCTTTTTCTATTCTTATTCTTGCATCGACTGCCGTAAGACGTTTCTTGTCTCCCATCAGCGGATTGATATCCATCTCAAAGATCTCCGGAGCAGCAAGACAAAGCGCGGATACTCTGCGAACAGTATCATTAAACAGGCTCTCGTTGATCCCTTCTTCTCCTCTCGTACCGTGAATCAGAGGATAGCTCTTCAGGTGAGTTATCATCTCATCGGCTTCAATCTTCGATATAGGGGAGATATTATATGAAATATCTTTCAATACCTCAATATAGATGCCTCCGAGACCGCACATAATCATGTGTCCAAACTTCCCTTCCCGCTTGGCACCTACAAATACATTTGTTCCGGTAAGCATCGGCTGAAGAAGTATGCCTACTGCCCCCTTAATTTCCATCATTCTCGTGTATTCGATCAGAAGGTTGCCATCATCCTTAATGTTGAGGGAAACTCCTCCTACATCTGACTTGTGAACCGGTCCGACAACTTTCATTACAACCGGATATCCAAGGCTTTGAGCTGCGGCAACTAATTGAGATTCAGTGCTGACAACAATTTCTTTAACTCTGTCTATACCTGCTGCATCCAGCAGAATTTGTACCTTTTCTGGGGAAAGATAACCGTTTTCGGCACCTTCAATTACTTTCCTTATAAGAGTGGTCTCTACAGGAGGCAGGCTCGTCTGAAGGATAGGTGCGGGAGCGTTCATAACCTTGCCGAGGCAAGAGCCGAAAATAACCTCTTCGGGGAAAGATATTCCGCCCTGTGACTGGAAGTATGCAATCTCCTCTCTGGCATTGACAATTGATGTCAATATGGGAAATATAGGTTTCTTACAGGTTTTCTGCTTCTTAAGCAGAAGATCCACAACCTCTTTGATGTTGCCCAAACCGGGGTTGCCGAAGATTACGGACATTGCATCCACATCAAAGTCGTTTTCGCATGCATCTATGATCAATCCCAACTGCTCTGCAGTGCCTGTGGCGAGAAAGTCAATCGGATTGCCTACTGAAGAGCCGATATAGAGGTGGGAGAGGAGTTCTTTGGCCTTAGGTCCTTCAATGTGCGGAATATGAATATTGTTGGATGAAAGTACGTCTGTCAGCATTACGGCAGGCCCTCCGGCGTGAGTGATGACACCCATTTTTGTCCCTTTGGGCTTTGGAAACATCATGACGGCAGCCGTTGTAACCAATTCGGTGCGGCTGTAACACCTTACGATGCCGGCCTTTCTGAACAGGGCGCTGACAGCTTTATCCGGTGATGCAAGTGCTCCGGTATGAGAGGATGCGGCTCTGCTTCCTTCTTCGCTGTATCCTGCTTTGACTGCGGCTATCTGTGCCCCTTTGGAAACAAGGGATGCAGCATGCTTGAGAAACTTCGCAGGATTGTTGATACTCTCAATATAGAGCATTTTGACAGGGGAACTTTCGCCCGGGACATAAGTCTCGTCAAGGTACTCCAGCATATCTTCAACTCCTATCTGAGCACTGTTTCCGATGGAAAATACGCTTGCAAACTGCAAACCGAGCTGCATTGCTATTTCCAAAATGAAAACTATGGTTGCTCCCGATCCGGAAATGAAATCAACTCCAAGATGAGATAATTTTGGAATAGGTTTAATGAACACTCCGGTATATGCAGGGGTGATTACACCCACACAATTAGGCCCGATAAATGAGGCATCTACACTGTTGGTGATCTCAACTATCTTGTGCTCGATCTCTGCCCCTTCGGGAGAGTCTTCTCCAAAGCCGGCAGAGATTATAATGATGGCTCCGCAGTTTTTGCGGTGGCACAGTTTGTCAACAACATCAACGCAAAGCTTTGCGGGAATGGCCAAAATTGCCAGATCCACATCCGGAATATCTTCGACATTTTGGTATGTCCTGATACCGTGTATGTTTTGGGTTGCCTTGTGGTTGACGATGTATATATCTCCTTTGTATTGAGTATCTATAAGATTTTGTAGAATGGCACCACCAGGCTTGTGAATATCTTCACTTCCGCCGATTACGGCAATGCTGTTTGGTGAGATGAGTTGTCTTGTAATCATTCGTTCTATTCGCTTATATCATGCAAATATAAAAAATATTATAGAAAGAACCAATAAATAAGAAATAAATAATACTTTTCAAGTAAAATTGAATAAAAAGTAATAATTTGCATTTTTTCCATACTTTTTCGTAACGATGAATCTATTATTACATGACAATAGGATAAACGATAAATTTTTGCTATATTTGCTAAATTTTTAACCGTAAAATGAGCACGATATTATTAAAACAAATATCCTTTAACTCTCAGATCAAAGATGTTCTAATTGAAGGGAATAAAATAGCAGAGATCGCCGACAATATTGCCGTGCAGGCCGATATAGTGATAGATGGAAAGGACAGGCAGCTTTTGCCGGGATTTATAAATATGCACACGCACGCATCTATGACCCTTGTGCGTGGCGTGGAGGAGGATTGTCCGTTGCAGGAGTGGCTGGAACAGATTTGGAAGATAGAGAGCAACATGGATGAGGAGATGATTTACTGGGGTGCAAAACTTGCAATACTTGAGATGTTTCAAAGCGGGACTACCTCATTTTTGGATATGTACTGGATGGTGCCTCAGGTAATGCAGGCTGTTGAAGAGATGGGGATCAGAGCTAATTTGAGTTATGTATTTTTAACTCATTCCGATCAGGCCAAGGCCGAACGACAGAAAAGAGAGTGTATGGAGCTTTACAGGGCCTCAAGGAACTGGTGTGACAGATGCGACTTTTCCGTTGCGATCCATGCAGATTATACCGTAGATGAGAAGACCATGATCTGGGCAAGCAATTTCGCCAAAGAGCATGGCCTTTTGCTTAATACTCATATTGCCGAGACTCAGGCTGAGACTCAGACCGACATTACAAATAGAGGGATGTCTCCGGTCAAATATTACGATTCACTCGGCATACTCGATGAAAATACCGTTGCAGCCCATTGTGTATGGCTTTCCGATGAAGATGTAGAGATACTTGGGAAGAGAAAGGTTAATGTCGTTCACAATATTAACTCCAATTTGAAACTGAGTTCAGGCTATAAGTTCAAGTACAGCGAGTTGAAAGCTGCCGGCGCAAATATTTGCCTTGGCACTGACGGAGCGGCATCTTCCAACAATTTGGATATCCTTGAGACGATGAAAACCTCATCGTTGCTTCAGAAGGCATGGAGAGGGGATCCGAAGGCCCTGCCGATCGACGAGTTGATGGATCTCTCTTCGCTTAACGGAGCCAATGCTCTGAATATCAATGCGGGAAAGATCGAAAAGGGTGCTCTTGCCGATTTGATCATAGTTGATACAAGATCAGCTGCTTTTGTTCCCAATGTTGATTTTGAGGCTGACCTGATATTTGCGGCAAACAGCTCATGCATTGACAGTGTAATATGCGACGGGGTGCTTGTCATGGAGCACAGAAGGGTAAAGGGAGAGGATGAAATATTGGACAATGTCAATCGTCTTGCAGAGAAATTATTAAGAACAAGTAAATAATATGGAAGAACAATTAAAGAAAATTTACGAGGCTGCCGACTATCTGAAGGAGAGACTCGGTGGAAAAGTTCCTGAGGTTGGAATTATTCTTGGAAGCGGTCTCGGCAAGCTTGCCGACCAGATTCAAGATCGGGTTGTGATCCCTTATAAGGAGATTCCGAATTTTGCTGTTTCGACTGCAATCGGCCATAAGGGCAATTTTATCTATGGAACTTTGGGGGGTAAATCCGTATGCGCAATGCAGGGACGTTTCCATTACTATGAGGGTTATGGAATGGATAGGGTTACTCTCCCCGTACGTGTGATGAAAGTGCTCGGTATCAAATATCTGTTTGTGTCAAATGCTGCAGGTGGGGTTAATTTCGATTATAAGGTGGGAGATCTGATGATCATAAAAGATCATATCAATCTGCTTCCCAATCCGTTGATTGGCCGCAATTTTGAAGACTTCGGACCGAGATTTCCGGATATGACCCGTCCTTACGATCTCAACCTTATAAGAAAGGTGGAGAAGATATGTATTGAATTGGATATTGATGTCAAGAAAGGGGTATATCTTGCAGGAACAGGTCCTTCATACGAGACTCCTGCAGAGTATGCATACTTCAGATTGATTGGAGCGGATGCTATCGGTATGTCAACCATTCCGGAAGTGATTGTTGCCCGTCAGTCCAACATTCCCGTATTCGGAATGTCGGTTATTACCAATGAGGCGCACGGGGATTTCTCAGAGGACTTTGTAAATGACGGACACGAAGTGATTGTTGCAGCAGATGCTGCCGCCGACAAGATGTCCGCCATATTTAGCAAACTAATAGAATTATTATAATGCTTAAGAGTGTCTTTTCGTATGATTCGGTCGAATTGAGCACTAATGGTCGCGAGGTGATCATTCTGGATCAGACATTATTGCCTAACCAGGAAAAGTTTCTTCATCTGACCACTTCCGAGCAGGTGTTTTTCGCCATAACCCTCTTAAAGGTAAGAGGTGCGCCGGCTATCGGTATCGCTGCTGCATTTGGAGTGGCAATGTGTGTTAACAGGTTTAAAACCAAGAGTGTAGATGCTTTAGAAAAAGAATTTCTACGGGTAAAAAGGTATCTCTCTATCTCTCGCCCTACGGCGATTAACTTGATGTGGGCGTTGAACAGAATGGAGAGGTGTTTCTATGTCACTAAAGCCAAAATCGACACAACTGATAAAAATGCCGTTGAGGTGATCAAGAACGCTCTCATTGCTGAAGCTCGTTCCATCAAATTGGAAGATACGAGGATGTGCCTTTCCATTTCGGAAAATGGTTTTTCTCTTCTTTCTCCGGGAATGGGCATTTTGACCCACTGCAATGCGGGGCACCTGGCAGTTTCCAGGTACGGTACTGCACTTGGGCCGATATATCTCGCACAGCAGAAGGGGTATTCTCCCAAAGTATATGCGGATGAGACAAGGCCGATGTTGCAGGGGGCGCGTCTGACTACATACGAGTTGATGAAGGCGGGAATTGATACGACTTTGATATGTGACGATATGGCTTCGGTGGTAATGAGCCAGGGTAAGATTAATATTATTTTTGTGGGCAGTGACCGCGTGGCTGCCAATGGAGATGCTGCCAATAAGGTGGGTACCAGTACTGTAGCTATTTTAGCTCACTATTACGGTATTCCATTTTATGTGCTTTGTCCTACCAGCACCATTGACTTTAACTGTCCTGACGGTAAGGGAATTGTGATTGAAGAGCGTCCTTCGTACGAAGTAACAGATATGTATTTTAGCAAGCCTTGCGCCCCGGAAGGGACAAAGGTATATAATCCGTCTTTCGATATCACGCCTTCCAATCTTATTACCGGAATCATTACCGAAAAGGGAATTTTCAAGCCGAGCGAATTGAAGAAATTATTGGAAGTAGATGGTAAAGTTCATTAGTCTGTCGAGTGGGAGCAACGGCAACAGTTATTATATAGGTAATGACACTACTGCTTTGCTGATTGATGTAGGAGTTGGAGCAAGAACTATAAAGAGACGTTTGGCGGAGCATGATCTGTCGGTTGACTCTGTCAAAATGGTTCTCGTCACGCACGACCATGTAGATCATATAAAGCACCTCGGTTCATTTACCGAAAGGTACGGGTTGCCTGTCTTTGCGACTGAAAAATTGAAGAGAGCGCTGAGTTACCACTTCTGTACGAGAGGAAGGTTGGGCGGTTGTGTACATTCCCTTAAATTAGATGAGAGGACTGAGTGGGAAGGGGTGCAGTTTACGCCTTTTCAGGTGCCTCATGATGCTACCGAGACTGTCGGATTCTATATCAACTTCTTCGGAACGAAATTCACATTTCTTACCGATCTCGGAGAGCCTACAGACGTAGCGGTTAAGTATGCTTCAATGGCTGACAATCTTATAGTTGAATCTAATTATGATGTGGATATGCTTATGAGAGGTGACTATACGGCCGCCCTTAAAATGAGAATTATGCAAAACAACGGGCATCTGTCCAATGAGCAGACCGCATCACTTCTGAAGCGTGCATATCACAAGTCGCTTAAAAACATATATTTATGTCATCTGAGCCAAAACAATAACACACCTGCCTTAGCTTATGAAAGTGCAAAAGATGCACTCTCGAGCATTGGAGTAAAAGTGGGTAGTGACGTGATGCTTTACTGCCTGCCAAGGTGTGAAGCCTCTACAAAATATTGTTTGTAGTCTATTAAATCGACATTTGTATTATATTTGCAGTATGAAAAGAATATTTACTATCGCTGCCTGCGTTTTGGCAATTGCCTTGTTAAGCGGGTGTTCAAAATTGAAAAAAGATTCCGATTTGCTGATCGGGACATGGACTTCAACTGTCTATTACTCATCTTCAACGGCTGAGGGGCAGACTTGGAAAAATATGGAAAGATTGATCTTTAAAGAAGACGGCACTGTTTCATATTATGACTCTATAGAAGGTAAGATCATCTGGACACTTCCTTTTGTGTACAGTGATACCAATAAGACACTTACCATTACTGACGGTACTAAAGACGGTAAGAAGAATGATGTAGTATACAACGTCCTTGATTTCCAGGATAATCTTTTAAAAATTGACTGGAAAGAATATATAATGGAGTATTCGAGACGGTAGATCGGCTTTCGATCAATCTACAAACTGCATTTTGTAGTATTTGGCTGTCAACTTTTCACCTGTGGCGCGTTCTATCATGTCATTCCATTCGTAGCACATGCCCGGGTTGAATACATATTCCTGAATCCATTCGCCAATGGCTTTATTGCCGAAGTAGTATTCTCCCTCCATGTCATTGGACTTTGTGATGTCGGTAATGATATAGTGGTGCATCTGTGATGCGAACAGTGCCCCAAGCTGATAGTTATGATAATAGCACGGATAGATGGCGATATGAATCTTTGAGGCCCAGTCAGGTTCATTTCTGCCTTCCGGACGCTTGAGCAGTTGGTACTTCTCCACCAAGTCCCACCAAAGTTTGTTAAGATCCTGTTCAGGATTGGCATACATCTCTTTTTCAAAACGATAGACAACCTGAGTCCAGCGACTGAACACGAGTTGCTGAAGCCTCTGAGATTTGGAGCAATCTTCGGCAATTGACTGACTCTCTTCTTCGGATATGCCCAACATCTGCTTCAACCATTGTGGGTTGCGAGATACCTTTTCAAACATCATTGCCACGCCTTCGGTGGTAAATGCATGGGCTGCATCGCGCAGAAAGTAAGGATTGCCGGCAGCATCGTGTCCCTGAGCATATACTCCGTGCCCGAATTCGTGCAGCATTGTACTCATCCAGCTTTCATTATCGGTGCAGTTGCACAGAACACGGATATCACCGTTACGGTCGATATCCGTACAGAAGGCATGCTGATTTTTATTTTCTTTTGGATACAAATCACTGTTATCCATGATCTTGTCTACGTTGAGGCCTATGCTTGCATAGAAGTCTGAAGTAAGCTTTTCAAGATTAGCTCCTTTGTAGTATTTGTCCAAATCAACGGGGTATAGATTAGGTGCTTCCTGAAAAAAACGGCTCTGATAGTGCCATGGCATAAGCTTTTCTGCAGGGATATGATACCTCTTGGAAAATGACTGATCCATC
Source organism: Bacteroidales bacterium (assembly GCA_028691975.1). GTDB lineage: Bacteria > Bacteroidota > Bacteroidia > Bacteroidales > UBA932 > Cacconaster. Next base: position 20,654 of record JAQUYF010000005.1, read on the forward strand.
TCATCCTTGAGTTGTGCAAATCCGTCCCTTGTCATCTCGTCAAGCTCATCAAAGAGTGCTGAAATCTCTTGCGGGTCCTGTTCAGAGAGAGCCAGGCTCATAGTGTGGAAGTTGTCATAGCCGATAGACTGAGCAAGTTTGTTGCGAAGCTTGACAATCTCGATGATGTCATCGGCAACAAGTGGACCGATAGCTTTGTGTGCATTCCAAACCTCTTCGAGGTCTTGATTGATGGTGGAGGTATGCAAAATGTCTTCGACAGTGTTGTCATTAATCTCTTTTCCTTTATATGATGCGCGGAAAGAGGCATATTTCTGCTCAATGGCAGCCTCTTTTTCGATGATTTGGTTTTGAAGAGAGGTGTCTGCCTGACGGCTTAAAAAAGCGAGGTAGAGGACATTGAGCTGCCTTTTCAGAAGGGGATTTTTAACGGATTTGTTGTCTTTCAGCTTCTTGAGTTTTTCAAAAGTGGCTTTGTCAGAGTAGATTTCAGACAACTTCTTGTTTGCCTCTGCATATTTTTGAAACTCTTCAGGGGAGCCTGTAATAGTTCCGAACCAGTAGTTCAGGTTGGCTTCTGAGTAAACAGGTTCAACTTTCTTCTGAATCTCGTCTATCAGTTTTTTTGATTTCATTTCTGCGGTGGTTTTGCACCCGGTAAGTAAAACGGGGATTAAAAGAAAAACTATGATTCTCTTCATTGTGTTGATAATTAACGATGTATTACATTTTTTCCATATCTATGGTAGAGCCTTTTGAGAATATGCCGGACTCATCACTGTTAACTTCGATAAGCAGGCGTTGAGACGTCAACTCTTTAACTTGAAATAGAGTAGTGTGGACTACAGTGTTGTCTTGGGCATCTTTCATTTGTAGATCTACCTGCAAGATGTGCTTATTCTCGGAATAGACATATTTGCCCTTCAGGACGGAAGCCACTATAACATCTTCGAGGTTGGAATTTGTGCTTTCCCACGTTTGGTATTTAGTACTGCCGTCTTTATCGAATACAAATGTGTATGTTGTTGTGCCGTAGTAGCTTTCACTATCCTCGTAATAGATCTTTTCGATGTTCCACTGACCGTAAAGAAGAGTCTTGTCACTTGTAAGAGTCTCCCAAAGTTCGCACCCTGATGTTGTGAATAGAGCAACAAGAAAAGAGAGAAATAATGTCAATTTCTTCATAAAAGGTTGGTTTTAGCAAATACAAAGATAAAAAAAGAGGATGAATAACACTATTCATCCTCTAAATTTTTAAATTTTAGTACCGAAAATTAAAGTTTTGGACCGGCTGCAACCAAAGCTGCACCCGCTGCATTGCCTGTAAATTTGGTAAAGTTCTTGACAAATCTGCCTGCCAGATCTTTTGCTTTAACTTCCCACTCCTGAGGAGTAGCGTAAGTATTGCGCGGATCAAGAATGTGAGTGTCCACGTTAGGAAGTGCTTTTGGCACTGCGAGGTCGAAGATAGGAATATTTACGGTCTCGGCTTTGTCCATTGAGCCGTCAAGGATAGCGTCTATGATTCCACGAGTATCTTTGATAGAGATACGTTTGCCTGTACCGTTCCACCCTGTATTTACGAGGTATGCGGTAGCACCGCTCTGCTGCATTCTCTTTACAAGTTCTTCACCGTATTTGGTAGGGTGAAGTGAAAGGAATGCTGCCCCGAAGCAAGCGGAGAAGGTAGGAGTCGGCTCTGTGATACCTCTTTCAGTACCTGCCAGTTTAGCGGTAAAACCGCTCAGGAAGTAGTATTTGGTCTGATCAGGGGTCAACTTTGACACAGGAGGCAATACTCCGAAAGCATCTGCTGTAAGGAAGATTACCTTCTTGGCAGCACCTGCCTTAGAAACAGGTTTAACGATATTGTTGATGTGATAAATAGGATAAGAAACACGTGTGTTTTCAGTAACACTCTTGTCCGTGAAGTCTATCTTGCCGTTTTTGTCAACCGTGACATTCTCAAGAAGAGCATTACGTCTGATAGCGTTGTAGATATCAGGCTCGGCATCTTTGTTGAGGTTAATAACCTTTGCGTAGCATCCTCCTTCGAAATTGAAGACTCCGTCATCGTCCCAGCCGTGCTCGTCGTCACCGATAAGTGCGCGTTTAGGGTCTGTTGACAGGGTAGTCTTGCCTGTTCCTGAAAGGCCGAAGAAGATAGCTGTGTCACCATCCTTGCCGACATTGGCAGAGCAGTGCATTGCAGCGATGCCCTTTAGCGGAAGCAAATAATTCATATAGGAGAACATACCTTTCTTCATCTCACCACCATACCAAGTGTTGATGATAACCTGCATCTTTTCAGTCAAGTTGAAGACAACAGCTGTTTCAGAATTAAGACCAAGTTCCTTATAGTTTTCAACTTTTGCCTTTGAAGCGGTCAGAACAACGAAATCCGGCTCACCGAAATTCTTCAATTCCTCATCCGTAGGGCGTACGAACATATTTTTTACGAAGTGAGCCTGCCATGCAACTTCCATGATGAAACGGATCTTGATACGGCTGTTCTCGTTAGCTCCGCAGTATGCGTCAACTACGTAGAGAGGCTTGTCTGAAAGCTCTTTTGCAGCGATGGCTTTTAGAGACTCCCATGCCTGAGGCGTAACAGGCTTGTTGTCATTCTTGTATTCGTCAGATGTCCACCAGATAGTATTTTTGGTAACATCATCCATTACCCAGAACTTGTCCTTAGGGGAACGTCCCGTGTAAACACCTGTCATAACGTTAATTGCGTCAAGTTCAGTCTTCTGACCTACTTCATAACCTGTCAGTGACGGGTCAATTTCTGCTTTGTACAACTCCTCATAGCTTGGGTTGTAAATCACTTTTGTGGCATTCTTGATGCCATACTTTGCTAAATTGATATTCATTTTATCAGAATTAATTTTAATCATGTTGATTTGCGGCCGCAAAATTATCCATTATTTTTCACGACACCAAGTTGTATGCAAAAAATATACCGATTAATTAATACAAAATGAGAAAGATTACAGTACAATTTATGAACGGAAACAAACCCCGTACAGGCCTGCTTGAATACATGCAGCAGCAGATCGCGACACTGCGCCTGGCGGGCATCAAACTTTAACTGGTTCGATAAAAAAGCACGTTGATCGATTGTGGTCAACGTGCTTTTTCATGTCCGTCCACGTTTAGGTCGGTTTTTGTGGCCGAGGTGGCCATGGTGGCTGCGGCTGCGGCTGAGGCTGTGGCTGCTGCGGTGCTGCGTTTTCAGCCCAAGCTATACTTTTAGTTCTTGATGGCGGCAATCTCGGTTACTGCCTGTATGGCGGTGTCGATCTCTTCCTCAGTGGTAAAGGCTCCGATGCTCATGCGGACAGTACCGTGCATGTCAAATGTGCCGATGCCTTCGTGTACTTTAGGTGCGCATTGCAGACCTGTGCGGACTGCTATGTTGTAGTCAACGTCAAGCATAATTCCTACGTCTCCGGCTTCAAACCCGTTGATATTGAAGCTCAGTACGGGATTGTGATTTTCCGTAGATTCTGCGCAATAAGTGGTAACACCTTTGATCTGCTGCAAAGCTTTGCGGAGCTTATCCCACAATGCCATTTCACGGCTGTGGATATTTTCAAGGCCATTTTCGTTAAGCCACTTTACACCTGCATTAAGACCTGCAACTCCAAGGAGGTTGAGTGTACCATACTCAAGGCGATACGGATACTCTTCAAGGTGACCGGGGTATGCCGAGCGAACACCTGTTCCGCCTGCGCGTGTCTTATTGATGGTAATGCCTTCTCTAACGTATGAGCCGCCTATTCCGGTAGGGCCCATCAGACATTTGTGTCCTGTAAAGCAGTAAACGTCAATGTTGTACGCCTGCATATCCATCGGATTGCAACCTGCGCCCTGACTGCCGTCAACTACGAAGATAAGTCCGTTTTCTTTGCAAATCTTACCGACTGCCGCAAGTGGCTGGACTGTTCCTATTACGTTGGAACATTGAGTCATAATCACAAATTTGGTGTTCGGACGGATTGCCTTGCGAACATCCTCCGGATCGATATATCCGTGTTTGTCGAAAGGAAGGTAGGTAACATCAATCGTACCTGCCTCTTTGTGCTGGTATAGTGGTCTGAGGACAGAGTTATGCTCCAACATAGTGGTAATCACGTGAGCGCCCGGCTCTACAAGACCATTGATGATGAGGTTTAGAGAGTCTGTGGCGTTGTAGCTGAAAGTAAGGCGGTTATAATCTTCACCACCATTAAACAGCTTAGTCAGAAGTTTTCTGGTATTAGTTACTACTTCTTCGGTTTCGATGGCAGCATCAAAGCCTGAACGTCCCGGATTGACTCCGTGTTTACGGTAAAATGTATTCATGAAATCATAAACAGACTCAGGTTTCGGGAAACTTGTTGCCGAATTGTCAAGATAAATAAGTTTGCTCATATTATATAGTATTGATTATTCTAAAACAGGGTTGGGTCTTTTTCGGCCGGCTCCGAAGAGTGGCCCGCGGCAGAAGTCGCAGTATCATTCGCAGGATCCGGTTTGGCAGCCGCAGGAGTGATGACAAGTGCATCCGCCACGATCTCGGCAACAGTCTTGATGGTGACTCCCAACTTGTAGGTATGGTTAAGTTGCATCAGCTGATCGACACAATTGTGGCAAGGGGTGATGACAATCTTGGCTCCGGTAGCGCGAATCTGATTGGCCTTAATCTCTCCGATTTTAAGCCTGCGTTCATTATATTCACTCATTGCAAGTGCTCCTCCGCCTCCTCCGCAGCAGAAATTGTCATTTCCGTGAGGGGTCATTTCCACGAAGTTGGAGACACAGGACTTGACTACGAAGCGCATTTCCTGAAGTAAACCTCCGTTCCGAACGAGGTTGCACGGATCGTGCAGGGTGCAGAGAGTCGTGTTCAGACTCTTGTCCACTTTTATCCTGCCGCTGCGAATGTATTCGGCCATCAGTTCGAGGACTGTCTCCATCTCGAAGTCGTAAGGGTGTTTGATCAGGTTCGGACCCTCCCAGCGGGAAGCTCTCGAGCCGTGACCGCACTCTCCGAGGATGAGCTGTTTTGCACCCAGGTGGTGCACTTCATCATACAGATACTGTGCAATTTGCGCAGCATGCGCGTTATTGCCGCTGAAGTATCCGTAGTTGGTCACATCATAATATTTGGAGGATAGTGTCCAGCTTTCGCCTGCGGCATAAAATACTTTCGCCATGGCGGAAATGGAGAGCGGGAAGAACTTCGGCTCTCGCGGGTTAAGCGTGTACATTATCTTCTTATCGTGCTGATCTACAGGAATATTGGCCTTTTCGTCATTCATCTCGTCCTGAAGCTCCTCTTCCATCCATTTCAGAGTGTCCAAAAACTCCTCTGTAGGGATAGCCATATTGTTGCCTGTATTGAGGGCGGCATCCACCGTTGCCTGAAGCGTTTTGGGCACAAGGCCCATTGCTGCAAGCATCTCTCTTCCTTTCTTAACGATATATGCCACATCCACTCCTATGGAGCAGTGCTTTACGCAGCGACCGCACATTGTACATCCTCCGTAGAGGCAGTCCACCATCTCTTCAGCCATCTTCGCATCAAGATCTTTAGCTCTGAACAGGGCAGGAAAGTATTTCCCTTCAGGGGTAAAGTACCTTCGGTAAATGGAACTTACAAGGTCCACTTTGCGCCCGGGAATGAATTTAGGATCCTTGTAAGCTATGTAATACATACAGGAAGTAGCGCAAAGTCCGCATTTTACGCAGGCATTAAGATGGGTCTGAAACTTGCTGTCGGCAGCAAGAGTGGCTCTCATCACATCAAGAGCCGCTTTTCTCTGTTCTTTTGTTATATTGTCCATATCCGTGCCGAATTTACGCCTTCTTAGGAGGCCAGGTATTGCGCCATCCGTAGAAGAATCCTAAGTGACAGCGTGCCGAAAAGTAGTAAAGCAGGTGTCTGATTTTACCAAGAGGCATCCAGAAAAAGAGCACTGCTGCCACAATAAAATAGACATTCAGCAAAACGGATGCGTGGGCCGCAAGAGGTCCGGCCTGCGAGAGCATTAGCAACAGCCCTGCTATCTGAAAGAGTGTACAGATGCCGTTGGAAAAGTAGTCATCGAAACAGGAGAGGGAACGTAAATTTTTGCTGAAAGCACGCTTAACAAAAATAGAAAAGCCGCATATTGAGCTGATTGTCAGGCATGCGGCTAAGATCCACGCTAAAATTGCAGGAGTGTATAAGTTACAACAGCAACAGATTATCACCCAAACAAACATCAGCAGTGAGAGAAAATTGCCCAAATGGAAAATGATGCCGGCAGTGTAGGTCGGAAGGTGCATATATGCAGATTCCTTAGCGTTAGGCATCATCGCTCCGGTGTTGGAGTAGAGAATACCCTTGGCGGTGTTGCCCGACTTCTGGGAGAGGTCTTCAGGCTTGCCTTTCCTTATCAGTGTGAGAAGATAAGATAAAAACAGCACAAAGCACCATACAAGTGCTACAATTGATATCCAAGCAGTTACTGTCATGATATTGGAGCGTGCTGGTTATACGCAACCGTCAGGCTTTGGAAGACCGGCAATACGGCAGGCTCCACGCGCCGGTCCCAAAGGAAATAACTCATATATCTCTCTGAGCTTCAGACCTGTCTCCTGGCAAATAGTTCTTACCATTGGAGCATTTCCCTTCTCTTCAAAATTTTTACGAATGACTCTGACAACGGCCCAGTGCTTATCGGTCATTTCTCCTATGCCGTCAGCCTCTGCAAACACCTTTGCCACTTCGTCGTTCCATAATGCGGGATTGGTAAGGAACCCATCACCATCTACTTCAAAATCTTTTATATCCATGCTTTTTTAATTTTAATTTAACTTTCGAAGGTAGGCATTATCTTTCATTTTCAAATAAAAAAAGTGTATGTGGAAGGTATGAGTTAAAAATACTACATTTGTAGAATGAAACCGAATATAATACTTTTCGTATAGATGAAAGAGATGAAGGAGAAGCAAGAGATGAAAGAGGTATTGCAGCAATATTGGGGATACGACTCTTTTCGCCCGATGCAGGAGGAGATAATATGCTCTGCGCTTGACGGGAAAGATACTTTGGCCATTTTGCCTACAGGCGGAGGAAAGTCTGTATGCTTTCAGGTACCGGCTATGATGCGGGAGGGAATATGTCTCGTAGTCTCGCCGCTTATTGCGCTGATGAAAGATCAGGTACGGTCGCTCAATGAGAAAGGCATCAAGGCTTTGGCCATATATTCCGGTATGTCCTATCGGGAAATAGATATCGCTTTGGACAATGCTGTCTATGGCGATTACAAGTTTCTGTATCTCTCCCCGGAAAGACTCAGGACAGATTTGTTTAAGTTCAGGGTTACCAAGATGTCTGTAAGCTATATTGTTGTAGATGAGGCGCACTGTATCTCACAATGGGGGTACGATTTCAGGCCTGATTACCTTGAGATAGCTGCCGTTAGATCAATATTGCGCAGTTCGTGGAGTGACAGGGTACCTGTAATAGCTCTGACTGCTACCGCCACAACCGTTGTGGCAAATGATGTGATGGAAAAGCTTCTGTTTGAGAAGCCTAATCTGTTGCGCAGCGGATTTGAACGTCCAAACCTCTCCTATATTTGCCGTAAGGTAGAGGATAAACTCGGATACCTATTGAAAATATGCAACAGTGTCTCCGGCAGTGGGATAGTATATGTCGGAAAACGGAAAACAGCAGAGGATGTGGCTGCTTTTCTTATAAGTCAAGGTGTTGATGCTCAGGCTTATCATGCCGGTATGGGCAGAGATGTGCGCTCTCTGATCCAGGATAAATGGCAGAAGGGTGCAACTCGCGTAATTGTCTCTACCAATGCCTTCGGCATGGGAATCGACAAGCCTGATGTGCGTTTTGTGTGCAACTATGACCTGCCGGACTCAATCGAAACTTATTTCCAGGAGGCCGGAAGGGCCGGGAGGGATAGAAAGGAGTCGTATTCGGTGATGCTCTGGAATGAATCGGAGGTGGCGCGACTGAGGCAGGTAGTGAAAGTCACCTATCCGCCACTTGAATATATTAAGGATGTATATCAAAGGGTGTTTAATTACCTGGATTTTCCTTACGAATCGGCGAAAGGTATGAGCATCAAGTTTGATATGGAAAAGTTTGCGAAGGAGTATAAATTACACGCTGTAACTGCTTATTATGCAATTAAATATATTGATGCTTCAGGCTATTGGACATTGACTGAGGAGCTGGAGATTCCCGCCAAGGTGCTGTTTATTGTTCGAAGGGATGATCTTTATCACATTAGGTTCAGATCGGCAAATGTGGATGCTTTTCTCAAAGTGCTGCTGCGGCTTTATACCGGCTTGTTTTCTGATTATGTGGCTATAGATGAGCAGTTTATAGCTAATAATTGTGGATGTTCCGTGGCCTCTGTCAAGGATAACTTGATGTATTTATCCCAAATACAGGTGATTAAATATATTCCTAAGATTAAATCACCAATGCTCAATATTCATTATGAGAGACTTACGCCTGAAAATCTGAGGCTTCCTCTCTCTGAATACGAGACTCGTGTCAGCCGTTTGACCGAGAGGGTTGATGCCATGATAGACTTTGTGCAGGATGAAAGTGAGTGCAGAAGTGTCAGGCTGCTGAGGTACTTTGGTCAGGATCAGTCTGAGCCTTGCGGCAAATGCGATGTATGCATGGCGCACAGGAAGATCGGGGCCGGTGGCTCTCCACAGCAATATTTAGAGAATCTTCTGACCGAGTGTGGCGGTGACAGATATAAAGCTGCCCTTGTTTTGCGTGAGCGTTGCAAGAGCAAGGAAGAATTCGATTTTCTGATAGAACTTTTGAGAGAGTAATTTTGCGAATAGCTGTATAGATAATCTACCTTTGCGCCTGAAATAATTGAAACTATGAAAAGAAAACATACTGTAAAGCGCATTGTCATCCGGAGTCTTGTGATACTTGCTGCCGTATTTGTCATTATTGAGTTTACAATATCTATTCTTGTAACTCATTCTATGCTTGATAATAAAGTTACCTATTCAACAATTTGGAGTGCTGAAGATTTCGATCTTCCGACTCCGGATACTCTTCATCTGATAGCTTCAGACGGCTTGGCACTCACGGCTTATGCAGTCTCGCCAGTCTCTCCAAAGGCTGTAATCATTTGTTTGACAGGGATTAATAAGCCGTCAGTTACGTGCTATTGGGGCCATGCCAAAATGTTTTATGATGCAGGATATGCTTCAGTGCTTTTGGATGTTCGCGGACACGGACTGAGTGACGGCAACCGCATTTGCGCAGGCTATCAGGAGACTCGTGACGTTCAGGCGGTTACTGACTATCTTGATGCTTCTTCACAATTTGCCGGTGTCTCGATTATTGCGATGGGCATTTCGATGGGAGCAGGTATTGCAATCAACTCAGCTGCTGTAAATCAGGACATTGATGCTATTGTCTCGATATCCTCTTATTCTTCATTAGAGGATATGTTTGCCGAATTTATGTCTGCGCAGGCACCTGCACCACTGACGGCATGCATCAAACCTTTTGTTCAAATTACATCACTATGTAAATATGGTGTCAATCCGTGGAAAGTGCGTCCTGTTCATGCGATACGCTCTCTTGGTTCTCGTCCGATTTTGCTGATGCATACCAAACAGGACTCTAATGTATCTTTTGCCAATTTTGAACGTATTATGAAAAATGCTCCCGAACAGGCTCAAACTATGGTTAGAGATGTTGATGAGCACTTTTTCATCAAGACTTTCACTGATCCGCAGGTAGATAGTGTTTATTGCACTGCGCTTATGAACTTTATTGGCAAAGTTGCCGGGTAGCTCAGTGGCCAGGTAGCCCGGTAGCTCCGTAGCCCGGTAGCTGCATCCGTGTTCGGGCTTGGCCTTTAACGTGGCCAACAGCATAAAATCCACCGCCGCGGCCGTGCTGAGTCGTATTTGCTGACTCGCAGGAATGGTAATTGTGTGGTGGAAATCATGCTCTGATGTTATTTTATTTTACACTGTGTGTCAAATAATCATACAATCTCAATAATTATTAGAAGATGTAATATATTAATATTTAGAGTGTTACGTGTTGTGGCATTAATTTGGTACACGTCTCTTCGAATTAATGTATGTAACAAGAAAATATAATTATTAAATACTTAAGACATGCTTTCATTTATGCGGTTTCTGCAGAGAAACAAACTTTACACTTTTATCGAATTATTTGGAATGATTCTTTCGTTGGCTTTTGTCATTCTTATTTTTGTCTATTCTACACAGGAATTGACTGTTCCTAAGGATCAGAAAGATGTAAATCGGATATACGCACTTGGTTCGGGCAGTTATATGGGAATGACATATTCAACGGCAGAACATGTTTGTCCGCAGATACCGGAGATTGAAGATTATACCCGTATTGCTTGGACAGATAGAGATGTGGTTGTAGGGGATTCTTATTTTGCAACTCGCGCAGCGGCTGTTGATGATGATTTTTTGCAATTCTTTGCATTCAATATGTTGGAAGGGGATGCGACTTCGGTACTTAGTTCGTCACAAAATGTGATAATTTCAAAGCAATTTGCAAATGCCGCCTTTGGTGGAGATGCAATTGGAAAGCCATTAAGCGTTATTTATGGTGGTGAGAAAGTTGAATTAATCGTTGGGGGAGTCATGGATGATTTCAAAAATACGATTTTTCAACCTACCGATATTATTTTCAGCATAGAACATCCTGTACTCTACTCGGAAATGGCAATAGGAGATCCGTTAGACCATTGGGGCAGTACGGATATTTTTGTAAAAATTGTAGAAGGCAGTGATAGAAAAGTGATAGAAGATAAGGTGTTAAAGCAATATGAGGCACTTTGGCCAAACTATGGAAGTTTCATCAAAGGTGTTTCGATGACGAGAATGGATGAGATATATTTCTCCGAACTAAATAGCCAGTACCGTCATGGAAATAAGCGAATGGTGTGGAACTTGCTCATGGTAGGTTTTGTATTGCTGATTTCTGCTGTGCTTAATTATCTCAATCTCTCTGTTGCACAGTCCGGTAAAAGGGCAAGGGAGATGGCGATGCGCAGGATGCTCGGATCTTCTAAGTTTGCTATCTTAGTCAGGTATTTTCTGGAATCGCTTTGCTTTTGCGCAATCAGTTTCTCTGTTGCCTTTCTGGTGGCTCTGTCGCTAAAAGGGAGTGCGTCATCTATTTTAGGCGTGTCACTTTCGTTAATTCCGGATATTAAGTTGTTGCTTATGTATATTGTTATGCTTGTGGTTATAGCAGTTGTTGCCGGTGGAATACAGTATCTTTTGGTATCAAAAATAAAGGCAATAGATGTCGTCAAGGGGGAGTTTGCCCTGCGGAGCAAAAATGTGTTTACAAAAATATTCATCATAATCCAAAGCAGCATTTGTATTGTGCTTTTGACTATGGCATTTACAATGTAAAAACAGATGAATTATCTAAAGAATAGACCCCGCGGTTACAATTATGATAATATGATATTTATTGGCGTTCACTCTTTTAATGACAGAAACTCTTTCAATCTTTTGTTAGATGAACTTCGGAAACTACCTTTTGTCAAGAGTGCCGGAATAAGTAATGGAACTCCCGGTGGGTATTCCGGTGGACAATTTTTAACCCTTGCTGACGGCTCGGAGATGGTGATGCGTGTTGTGAAGGTAGATTCCACATGCTTTAATATGTATGGATTCAAAGTAGTCAGTACGTTTGAAGATGCAATACCTGGATCTGCTTTTTATACTCAAGAGGGAATAAATGCAGTGGGAGGTGTCGATGCAGCTCGCTCCATGGACAGGCTGCCTTGTTGTGGAATAATAGAACCGTTTAAGTACGGAAGTGCCCTGTATAACGATCCTGCTGCGTATGATTATCGAGTACTTTCCGCAGTTCAGATTATTCCCAATACTCTCAATTGGATGTATGGCATAATGGTTCTGACGGATGGAGATTACTCTGATGCGGTAGCAGAAATAGATAAGATGTGGAAAGAGAAGAGAGAGGAATTTACCTCAAATCCTGCTCCAATAGAGATTACTCCGTTCAAAGATATGATATATGGGGACCTTGAGGGACCGCGCAATACACTTATGCTGATTTTCACATTTATGATTGTGGCCATTATAATCTCATTAATGGGACTATTTGCAATGTGCAGTTACTTTACAGGTCAAAATGCTAAAAACATTGCCATTAACAGGGTTTATGGTGCCCAAATACGGGATGTAGTAATACAGTATTCTAAGTCGTTTTTATGGCCGATACTTGTGTCAATAGTTGTTGCCGTTCCTGTAGCTATTTATTTTATGGACAGGTACTTGAATACAAATCCTGACCGGATATCAATTCCGTACGAGCTACTTGTTATTGCTGTGCTAATATCTTTGGTATTTTCAATGATGGTCATTGTTGGGCAGATGTTGGATGCTGCTACCGACGATCCTGTTAAAAGTCTAAAAAAGAATTAACGGAGCTAAGGTCAGGCCTTGCATATTAGTGATGTACCATAGCCATGATAATCTTTTGTGGCATCTATGCTTATGTGTAGAGAGAGAATTAAAATGTGGGATGATAATCAAAGTTGTGGTGCGATGTTGCAGCATTTCTGGATGGGCTTGCGTGTGCGCAAATAGTGTAGCAACGTGATAATGCCGGCGATGTTGCCGCACCCTCAAGTGTTTTCTACGCTGCAATTGTCTGTATGTTAGTACATTGAGCTTGTTCGTTAAGTTCAAACTCCTGCAACATCGACACCTGAATTGTGCTGTGACGAGATGTCCCTTTCGGCGCTGACAAATGCGACTCAAAGGACATTCTCGTCTCCGCCAAACTGAATTTTACTGCGGCATGATTTCTCTGGCGATGTTGCGGCACCAATAAGTTCAATATAGTAATTCATTATATCGAAACTGAAAATTACTGGACAACCCTGCAAAAAAACGACATTTGGGCCGTATTTTGCCGACACTGCCAAATGTAATGCAATAAGATGTAGAATAGCAAAAGTAGTATCGTGGGTATTATCAGTATGTTACCAATAGGGTCATTCTTTATGTCGTAATCTTCTTTTGGGTGACCATGCTCAAAGTGTCGTCTGAGCCACATTTCTCCAACATTGCCAAATATAATGCAGTAAGGTGTAGAATTGCAAAAGTAGTATAGTGGGTATTATCAGTATGTTACCAATAGGGTCATTCTTTATGTCGTAATCTTCTTTTGGGTGACCATGCTCAAAGTGTCGTCTGAGCCACATTTCTCCAACACTGCCAAATATAATGCAGTAAGGTGTAGAATTGCAAAAGTAGTATCGTGGGTATTATAAGTATGTTACCAATAGGGTCATTCTTTATGTCAAAGTTTATTTTGCGGGCGACCACGCATTAACTGACATCTGAGCCACATTTCTCCAACACTGCCAAATATAATGCAGTAAGGTGTAGAATTGCAAAAGTAGTATAGTGGGTATTATAAGTATGTTACCAATAGGGTCATTCTTTATGTCAAAGATTTGTGTCGGATATAGGGATTAATTTGTGTGGTAATAAATTGTGTAACACTGTTTTACGAATAATGCTACTCCTTATGTCTCGGTTGAATGTGTCTCTGGAGTATGTATTGTGTCGTACATAGGGATGGTTCCGTGTGGTAATAAGTTGTAGTACTGATGTTTACGAATGACATCAATCCCTATGTTCGGACGGAGCGGCCACCGTAGCGACATGTTTCTCCAATATTGCTTAAAGCAACGCAAGAAGATATAGAATGACAATATTCGTATAGTGTACAGCATAAGAATGTTACTAATGCAGTCATTCTTTACGTCACATTATTCATGTCGTAATCTTCTTTTGGGGTGCAGGTCATTTCCATGTGCTTTGCCACTTTGGAGGGGGTTTCGTGGCCACGGCGGTGATTTTCATGACTCCAGCCACGTTTGGGGGCTTTTTCGTGGCCGCGGTGGTGATTTTCATGACTCCAGCCACGTTTGGGGGCTTTTTCGTGGCCGCGGTGGAGGGGGGCGCATGGAGTTTTTCCTGCACTTTGCCACTATAGGGGGATGGCGTGCAGATTATGTTTGCGCTCCATAAAAGCGAAGTTTACGATGAGAAGCCTCGAAGGTGTGCAACTATAGCAGGGGCGATGTATACAATTACCGATAAATACTTTAATATGGGTATAATAGGCATTATACCAGATGTCTATATATTATGCCTTAACATGGAGTTGGTATTAGTTGGCTCAAAAAAAGCAACCATAAGGTTGCCATATTTTGAGCGGAAAACGAGGTTCGAACTCGCGACCTTCGGCTTGGGAAGCCGACGCTCTACCAACTGAGCTATTTCCGCAATTATCTTCAAAAACCGCACTGCCTTTGGCTGTAGCCCAGCAAACCCAAGTAAGTTCTGTTTGCGTTGGTCTCGTTCAAAAACACTGTCTCTCTACCCCCAAAAGTTTGGCAAAGGTATAAAAAATAATCGGTGGTTCCATATTTTTTTCTACCTTTATATTTCTATTTGATTTATCAAACAGATAACGATATTAGAGCTAACTGCATGCCTTTTTTATGGATGGCTAAGAAAGATGACTCTGAAATAATTGAGCTGGTGGGCTGGATGCATGAAGCTGAGATTAGATGGCGCATTATTGAGTAGCTACAGGGTATTGCGCAGGAGAGAGAGTTATTTGAATTTAGCTGGAAGGCTTGGGTTATCGATAGAGCGATGTAAATTCTTCCATTGCGGTAAGTGGCGAGAGCGTTGTATGGAGGAGATTGAATGGCAAGGAATAGAGACGGTGGTTCTTGTGAAGTTGTTCAGGGCAAGGAATAAAGATGTGGTTCTCGCGAAGTGTTGTAGGTCAAGTCAAGTCAAGACAAGTCAAGTCAAGACAAGACAAGTCAAGTCAAGACAAGTCAAGTCAAGACAAAGCAAGTCAAGACATGGCAAGGCAAAAAGGCAAAGCAAAGAGTTGGGATGGTGACTTATGCGTGGAGGGTGAAGGAGTGGACATAGAATCAGTAGATATATAGTTATAACTAGAAATAACGGATACAATAGATAGATATAATAGAATATGAAGAATATGAAGAAGATTGACAAGATGTTTTTGCCATTTTTTGTGGCGATCACAGTTTGCGGACTCCTTTGCGGATGTCAAGGTAAGACAGATCCTGAAGTTGACCCTGTAATAACCGAAATTGATTTTGCCAAAGGCGCAGATGTGAGTTGGCTTACGCAGATGGAGGCAGAAGGAGCAAAGTTTTACAATGCCCAGGGGACGGAGACAGAGTGTATGGCTTTGCTTAAAAGTCTTGGAATGAATTCAATAAGGCTTCGTGTCTGGGTTAATCCGACTAATGGGTGGAATAATAAGGAAGATGTGTTGGTCAAAGCCAAACGTGCGAAGGCACTTGGACTGATGATAATGATAGATTTCCATTACAGTGATTCCTGGGCGGATCCAGGTAAACAGAATAAGCCGGCTGCGTGGGCAAATCTTGATATTGAAGGACTTAAAACAGCGCTTGCACTTCATACAAAGGAAGTGCTTACTTTGCTTAAAGACAATAATATAGCTCCAACATGGGTGCAGGTGGGCAATGAGACGACTGATGGAATGTTGTGGGAAGACGGCAGGGCGTCTAAGAACATGAAGAATTATGCCGAACTCAACAACGCAGGGTATCTTGCTGCTAAGACAGTGTTTCCCAACACGATAGTAATTCTTCATATTGATAACGGATGGGACAATGCCCGCTATCGCTGGCTGCTTGATGGCATCGCTCAGTACAGTGGCAATTATGATATGATAGGAATGTCGCTCTATCCGGAGGCAAACAATTGGCAAACCTTTAACCAACAGTGCATTGCAAACATAAATGATCTTTCTGCCCGCTATAATAAAGATGTCATTGTATGCGAAGTTGGGATGAGCTGGGATGAGGCTGCGGCCTGCAAACAGTTTCTCTCAGACTTGATTGAGAAGTCCAAGACTCAGACCGGTGGGCGGTGTAAGGGTGTGCTCTACTGGGAGCCGGAGGGATATGTTAACTGGAGTCACTATACTAAATGTGCTTTTGATAATAGCGGCAAGCCTACAATTGCACTTGATGCCTTTAAATAGATCGTCTTAGACAGAGTCCGAAATAGCTTAACGGAAGGTTATAATCGTAAGGAGTGTGTGAGTTGTTAAGCAGAAGCAGAAGGATAAGACGAAGGTTGTGGATAAGAGATTGCCGGTAGGAGGTTGTGGATAAGAGATTGTGGATAGGAGATGCCAGCTGGTAGATTGCGACTGATAAGATTGCGGATGATAATGTGCCGGATGGGAGGTTGCATAAGTTTTGCCCGTGGTGTGGTACGGCTTAATAGGAATGGTTTAACGGCGGTGATAAGGAGGAAGATATCATGCCTGTCGCTGTTAGTCCGGCAAATATAATAAATTAGTAGAAACAACAATGGAAATATGAAAGATACAGGATGGAACAGCCCTCTGACAATCAATGTTGAAGATCAGGTCGGAGGAGTATGCAGCGATAGTCAAGTGAGTCAGGCTTGTCAGGTCAGCCAGGCCGGTCAATCGTGTCGTGTATGGCAGTGGAGTATGGTAAATGTATTATGCGCGGTAGTACTGTTGTGTGCAGTATTTATACTTTCTTCTTGCAATACTGACGCTGCAATACAAAAGCGGTCTGAGCAGTTGTCTGTGCGCTCGGATGTAAAGTTGGAGAATGGTTGGAAGTTTGCCAAGGGAGATTTTCCGGAGGCATCGGAAATAGCATTTGATGACTCGCAGTGGGAAGATGTAGTTGTACCTCATGACTGGGCAATTTACGGTCCATTTGACCGCGAAAATGATATTGACAATGTTGCAATTACACAGAATTTTGAGACACAGAAGAGTGTAAAGACCGGTAGGACAGGTGGTCTTCCATATATGGGGGTGGGCTGGTACAGAACGAAATTTGATGTGGACGACTTTGATGCGGATAAAAAGTCTGTAGAGGTACTTTTTGACGGGGCGATGAGCCAGGCTAAAGTATATGTCAATGGCAAATACCTTATGGAGTGGCCGTTGGGGTATAATTCATTTTATGGAAACATTACCGAATACCTCAATCCGGACGGGAAAAACAACACTTTGGCGGTAAGGCTCGAAAATCCTGAGCACTCATCCAGGTGGTATCCTGGTGCCGGACTTTACCGCAATGTACATATTATCACTACGCAGAAAACACATTTCCCGACATGGGGGACATATATTACAACGCCAAAAGTGTCTCAGCAAGAGGCAACCGTACAGATAAGGTATGAAATTGAGAATGGAGGAACTCAGGCTTTGAGGATCGTGACAGAGATAAAAGATGAAAGTGGAAAGACGGTTGCAAGTCGGGAGGAGTGGATACTTGAAAACATGGGCATTCCGACTGCATGTGCGGCCTGTAAGAGCGGTTGCTACAAACGGAACACTACCATAGCCGCGCAAATCAACAATCCGAGTCTGTGGACTCCTGAGACTCCGGTACTCTACACAGCTAATTCAACTCTGTACGATAAAGAGGGGCAAATGCTTGATAGTCAGGTAATCAAATTTGGCGTACGCTCGATAGAAATTATACCTGAAAAAGGTTTTTTCCTTAATGGAAAGAGCAGAAAGTTCAAGGGTGTCTGCAATCACCACGATCTTGGGCCTCTCGGGGCTGCTGTGAATGAGGCTGCAATTAGAAGACAACTCACCATTTTGAAGGATATGGGATGCGATGCCATCCGAACCTCACACAACATGCCGGCTCCGGAGCTTATCTCACTGTGTGATGAAATGGGCTTTATGGTGATGGTAGAGGCATTTGATGAGTGGGATATCGCTAAGTGCGAGAATGGATATCATCTCTATTTTGAAGAGTGGGCTGAAAAAGATATGGTCAACATGATACGACATTACCGCAACAATCCGAGTGTGGTAATGTGGAGCATAGGAAATGAAGTACCGACTCAGTGTTCGGATCAGGGCTATAAAGTAGCCTCATTTCTTCAGGAAATATGTCATAGAGAAGATCCTACGCGACCCGTGACCTGTGGGATGGATCAGGTCTCGTGTGTGGTTGCAAACGGATTTGCAAAGTTGATGGACGTAGTCGGTCTTAATTATAGGACATTCAGATATATAGAGGCTTATAATGATCTGCCTCAGAAAATAGTGTTAGGTTCGGAATCTGCTTCTACTGTCAGTTCCAGAGGAGTATATAAGTTTCCGGTGGAGAAAAAGTCCGGAGCTATGTATGATGACCATCAGGCCTCTTCATACGATCTGGAATATTGCTGGTGGTCCAATATTCCTGAGGAAGATTTCGCCCTTGCGGATGATTATCCATGGGCACTTGGACAGTTTGTCTGGACCGGATTTGATTATTTGGGGGAGCCAACTCCATACGATACCGATGCCTGGCCGAGCCACAGCTCACTTTTCGGTATAGTGGATCTTGCATATATTCCAAAGGATCGATATTATCTCTACCGTTCTCAATGGAATCAGAACGACAATACACTCCATATTCTGCCTCACTGGAATTGGGAAGGTCACGAGGGTGACACTATTCCTGTTTTTTGTTATACAAATTATCCGGTTGCAGAGCTGTTTGTGAACGGGGTATCGCAGGGTGTCATGCGCAAGGATAAGAGTGATCCTATTAGAAGATACAGGCTTATCTGGGATGATGTGGTTTACCAACCCGGTGAAATTGAGGTAGTTGCTTACAATGAGATAATGGAGCGTCAGCAAAGTGCAAAAGTAGTGACTGCGGGCAAGCCGCATCATATTGAGTTGAGTGTGGATCGTGCAACTATTGCAGCGGATGGCAAGGATTTGGCATTTATCAATGCAAAAATTGTTGATAAAGATGGAAATCTTTGCCCAAATGAGAAAAAAGTCATTAATTTTGACGTTACGGGAGCGGGAAGTTTCAGAGCGATTGCAAATGGAGATCCGACATGCGTCGAACTTTTTCATTTGCCTGAGATGCACACATTTAGCGGTCAGTTGACAGCTATTGTGCAGTCTTGTACCGAAAGTGGCAAAATACACGTTACGGCACAATCCGATGGAATAAAGTCCTCATCAACAGTGATAAAGACAAGAAAATAATAAAATAAAAAAATAGAACCATGATTGAAGAAAGACTTGTAAAAGAATGCTTTGAGAAGCAATTCGGCACTGACAGGTGCGCTATTTTTACCGCACCGGGGAGAATCAACCTTATTGGAGAACATACTGATTATAACAACGGATTTGTATTGCCCGCCTCTATCGACAAATGTATTACCGTTGCTATCAGAACCAACCAGACTACTACGGTAAAAGTATATTCGATGGATTATGATGAGTCGGTAATATTTGACATAAACGGAGAAAAACCTGCTCAACAATGGGCCTGCTACATCTATGGAGTAGTACAGGAGATGAAGAAGAGAAGGGCTCCGGTTGGTGGCTTTAACGCAGTATTCGGTGGAGATATTCCTCTTGGCGCAGGTATGTCGTCTTCTGCAGCTCTTGAGTCTGTATTCGGACTGGCTCTTAACGACAAATTTGAATTGTGGTTTTCAAGACGGGATCTTGCACAGATAGGTCAGATGACCGAGCACAACTATGTGGGAGTTCGTTGCGGTATCATGGACCAGTTTGCATCACTGTGCGGCCAGGCAGGCAAAGTTATCAAGCTTGATTGTCAATCACTTGAATATGAGTATTTTCCTTTCAACCCCGAAGGGATTAAACTTGTACTTATCGACACGATGGTTAAGCACTCTCTTGCATCTTCGGAATACAATGTCCGTCGATCTCAGTGCGAGGCGGGTGTTGCAGTAGTGGCAAGCCACAAAAAGAAAATCGAGTCATTAAGGGATATTACTATGCCTCTTCTTAATAAATATAAGGATGAAATGGATCCTGTAGTCTATAAGAGATGTGCTTTTGTAATCAATGAAAATCAGAGACTTATAGAAGGGTGTGCAGCTCTCGACAAGGGTAATTACAAGCTGTTCGGAAAGAAGATGTATGCTACTCACGAAGGTTTGAGCAAAGAGTACGAAGTAAGCTGCAAGGAACTCGATTTTATAGTAAAGATAGCTAAGACACATAAAGATGTGTTGGGTGCAAGAATGATGGGAGGAGGCTTTGGCGGATGCGTACTCAGTATGGTGGAAGATAAGGCTTACGACTCGTATATTGATGACGTAAAGCAGCAGTACAAAAAAGAGTTCAATATTGATCCTCGTGTAATCGATGTAGTAATCTCAGACGGAGCAAAGAAATGGTTAGCGAAGAAAGAAATTGCGGATTAACACCTGACGGGAAGCAGGTAATTCTCTTTACTCTTACAAATAAGAGTGGAGCCAAAGTGGTCCTTAGCAATATCGGTGCAGGAATAGTGTCAGTCATAGTTCCGGACAGAAACGGAAATATGGCAGATGTGGCTTTAGGATACAAGGATATGTTGAGCTACATCAATGACGGCCCGTGTATGGGTAAAATTCCGGGCAGGTATGCAAACCGCATTGCAGGAGGGCATTTTTCTCTTGAGGGAAAGGAGTACACTCTTGCGATAAACAATGGCCCGAATCATCTTCATGGCGGTCCGGAGGCTCAGTGTTTTGCCAATAGAGTATGGTACGGTATCAGAAATGTGAATGAAATATCGTTTGCCCTTGAAAGCCACGATGGTGACGCCGGATATCCGGCAAATCTGATGGTTGAGGCAACCTACACGTGGAGTGAGGATAATGTGCTCACACTTAAGATTAGAGCTCAGAGTGACGGTGCTACAATCGTTAATCTTACCAATCACGCATACTTTAACCTGAAGGGGGAGAGTGTGGGAGATATTAAGGATCATAAACTGAAGCTTTATGCTTCAAATTATCTTCCTACAGACTCGACATTGATCCCGAGCGGAGAGTTGGCTCCGGTGGCAGGCACTCCGATGGACTTCATTACAGGTGAGTTAATCGGAAAGCATCTTCATGACGACTTTCCGGCGTTGAATTATGGTAAGGGGTATGACAATTGTTGGGCTGTAGATGATTATAAAAGGGGTTTGGTGCAACGTGTTGCCGAACTTTCGGAAGAGACTTCGGGTCGTAGAATGGTGGTTCGTACCAATGCGCCCGGTATTCAAGTTTATACCGGTAACTGGCTTGACGGATCGCCGGAATCGAAAAGCGGTGCGATGTATAAAGATTACGATGGAGTTGCTCTTGAGTGTCAGGCATTTCCCGATTCACCTAATAAAGCGCAGTTTCCGTTCCAACCTCTTTATATGGGGGAAATTTACGAAAATACCATTCAGTTTGCTTTCGACATCTTGTCTTAGCGGGTTTTGATAAATGATAATTAAGTAGTACATTTGCGAAATTTATTGTTTAATTGTTTATTCAAAATAAAGACTAAGAAATGATTGTTGTTTATGATGAGGCTTTGACCTTAGAGGATGTTGAGAATCTTGTTTTTAACGGTGCAAAGCTTGAACTTTCCGATGGTGCTCGGCAGAGAGTGTCGAGGAGTTTCGATTTTTTGAAGACCTTTTCTTCAGACAAAATTATTTACGGAATTAATACCGGATTCGGTCCGATGGCGCAGTATCGCGTTACGGATGAGCATCTGTCTCAACTCCAGTATAATATCATTAGAAGCCACTCTTGCGGGGCCGGTGAGCCTCTTGCAGATATTTTTGTAAAGGCAGCAATGATCGCCAGGGTAGGTTCTCTGATTCAGGGTTATTCAGGTATACATCTTTCGGCTGTAAATCTTCTTGTAGAATTTATCAATCGTGGAATTTATCCTTTCGTTCCGCAGCACGGCAGCGTTGGGGCCAGTGGCGACTTGGTGCAGTTGGCCCATATAGCTCTTTGCCTTATAGGTGAAGGGAAAGTTCATTACAATGGAGAGTGGATTCAGACTTCAAAGGTGATGGAGAAGGAGGGGCTTAAGCCGATGGGGGTTTTTGTCCGTGAAGGACTCTGCATTACAAATGGTACCTCTGTCATGACAGGTATCGGCCTTATCAATCTGATATATGCCAAAAGACTTCTCGGCTGGAGTGTAAGTGCATCTGCCATGATCAATGAAGTGGTCTCTTCATACGGAGATTTTATGTCTGAACATCTTAATGCGGCCAAACATCATACCGGTCAACAGAAAGTAGCGGCTGCTATCTCTTCACTTGTGGACGGAAGCAAATTGATCAGGGACAGGACTGTGGAGCTTTATGCCTGCAAACATGCCGATGTCAAGACCTTTGAGACAAAAATACAGCCGTTTTACTCTCTGCGCTGTGTTCCTCAGATATTGGGACCTGTATATGACACACTTGCAAGTGCTCAGCAGATATTGGTAGATGAGTTGAATTCGGCTTGTGACAATCCTATTGTGGATTATCGCACTGAAAATGTGTATCACGGAGGTAACTTCCATGGTGACTATGTCTCTTTGGAGATGGATAAGGTTAAGATTGCCATGACGAGAGTGGCTATGTTGACCGAGCGTCAGCTTAACTATATTTTCCATGACAAGATTAATGAACTTCTTCCCCCGTTTGTCAATCTCGGAGTGCTTGGGCTTAACTACGGGCTTCAGGCTGCTCAGTTTACGGCAACTTCTACAACGGCGGAGTGTCAGACACTTTCAATGCCTAATTATGTACACAGTATTCCTAATAACAATGATAATCAGGATATTGTAAGTATGGGTACAAATTCCGCACTCATTACCGAGAGGGTGATAGACAATGGGTATCAGGTCATGGCGATTGACATTATGGCCTTGGTACAGGCAGTTGACTGTCTGAAAAACGAAGACAAACTGTCACCGAGAGCAAAAAAGACTTATGATGAAGTAAGGGCAATGGTTCCTGTCTTCATAGAAGATACACCTAAGTACGAGGAGATCGAGAAGCTAATTAACTATTTGAAACACAGTAAAGTAGAACTATGACTTATGCGCTTGTAACCGGTGGATCACGTGGTATAGGGAGAGCTATATGCATACAGCTTGCCCGTGACGGATATGCAGTAATTATTAACTATGTCAATAATGCGGAAGCTGCACGGCAGACGAAGCTGCTTGTCGAAGAGGCAGGCGGCGTTGCAGAGTTGTTGAAGTTTGACGTCTCCAACAAGGAAGAGGTGGATACCTGCCTTGAAAAGTGGGAAGATGAGCATCCGGAAGATTTTATTTCTGTTCTTGTCAATAATGCGGGAATTCGTCAGGATGCCGTAATGATATTTATGCAGGACAGTCAGTGGAAGGATGTGATTGATACCACTTTAAATGGATTTTTCTTTGTTACGCGTCGCGTTCTGAAGGGAATGCTTACAAAGCGTCGTGGCAGGGTGATTAATATCGTTTCCCTCTCCGGACAGAAAGGACTTCCGGGACAGACTAATTATTCCGCTGCAAAAGCGGCTCTGATTGGGGCGACCAAAGCACTGGCGCAGGAGATTGGGGCAAGAAAGGTGACCGTAAACGCAGTGGCGCCGGGTTATGTGGAGACTGATATGACAAAAGATTTGGATCAGAATGCCTTGAAAAGCATGATCCCTCTCGGACGATTTGGAAAGCCGGAAGAGATTGCTTATTTGGTGAGCTTTCTCGCTTCAGATAAGGCTTCGTACATTACAGGTGAAACCATCTCCATTAACGGAGGTATATATACTTAAATACTATGAGAAGAGTCGTAATCACGGGAATGGGCATTTATTCCTGCATCGGGACAACTCTTGAGCAGGTAAGAGAGTCTCTTTACAATGGAACGTCAGGTATAGGAATAGATCCTGAAAGAAAAGAGTTCGGGTACAGGTCGCCTCTGACAGGTATTGTCAGCAGACCTGCACTGAAAGGTTTGCTGGACCGCAGGTTGCGCAGTTCGTTGGCAGAGGAGTGCGAATATGCATTTATGGCCACGAAAGATGCTTTCGCAGATAGTGGAATTGACGCAGATTATCTCGATAATAACGAGGTCGGAATCTTTTATGGCAATGACTCTACGGCTAAGGCTGTTATCGAATCGAATGACACAGTCAGAGCGAATAAGGATACGATGATGGTGGGTTCCGGCTCGATATTTCAGTCGATGAACTCTACCGTGACAATGAATCTTTCTACAATTTTCAAGCTAAGGGGAGTTAATATTACAGTCAGTGCGGCCTGTGCAAGTGGATCGCACTCTATCGGGTTGGGGTTGATGTTTATACGTCACGGCTTGCAGGATATGGTGGTTTGCGGAGGGGCGCAAGAGACCAATCTCTATTCGATGGAGAGTTTTGACGGACTCAGCGCATTTTCCGTAAGGACAGATGATCCAACCAGGGCTTCACGTCCGTTTGATGCAGGGAGGGACGGTCTTGTACCGAGTGGTGGTGCAGCTACCGTGATATTGGAGGAGTATGAACATGCTCTCAAAAGGGGAGCCAAAATATATGGAGAGGTGGCAGGATACGGCTTCTCTTCTAACGGTGGAAATATCTCTCAGCCGAGCGACGTCGGATGCGAGATAGCTATGAGTCGTGCGATGGCAGATGCAGGCGTAATGGCTGACGGGATAGATTATGTCAACGCACATGCCACATCTACTCCGCAGGGAGACGCATTTGAAGCAATGGCTTTGGATCGGCTTTTTGCTGCTCATAATACGCCGATCAGTTCTACCAAGTCCATGACAGGACACGAATGTTGGATGGCCGGCGCAAGCGAAATAGTCTATTCAATGCTTATGATGCAAAATTCGTTTGTGGCGCCAAATATCAATTTTGAGCGTCCGGACGAGTATTCTAAAAATTTGAATATTGCTGTCAAGACAATTGGCAGGAAGATAGATACATTTCTTTCAAATTCATTCGGGTTTGGAGGGACCAACAGTGCAATAGTTGTTAAAAAAATATAAATCAATGCTTTATGAGTAGAGAAGAGATTATAGAGAAAGTTAATGATTTTCTAATTGATGAGATCGAAATTGATTCTGATCTGATAAAAGAGGATGCTCTCTTGAAAGATGATTTGAAGATTGACAGTCTTGATTTTGTCGACATTGTGGTTATCGTTCAGCGTGTTTTCGGGTTTAAAATGAAGCCTGAGGATATGGGACCGGTAAAGACACTGTCACAGTTTTATGATTATATAGAAGCAAAAACGAAATAGCGGTGGCCGGACGCTGAGATGATGTGACTGTTTGTGGTTAGGAGTTAATTCCGGGGCCGCAATTTGCGTGATAGTATGCCTAAGAGCTTGGGGATGCGGAGACAAAGTATCCTTGCCTGGTTTAATTTTTGCAACTTTTGAAAACGGACGAGTAGATATGGATTGTACGCAGATAGACATTTTGGAGTTGTTGCCGCAGAAGCCGCCTTTTGTGATGGTGGATTTGTTGTTGAGTATTACTCAGCAGGTCTCCGTCACCCGACTGACTCTCAAAGAGGATAATCTTTTTTGTGAGAACGGTGAGCTGTGTGATACAGGACTTATGGAAAATGTGGCTCAGAGTTGTGCCGCCCGCATTGGATATGTGAACAAGATAATTGAAGGAGATACGGTTAAGATAGGGGTTATTGGTGCTATTCGGGATTTTGTGGTCGAGGAGTTGCCTAAAGTTGGAGAAGTAATCGATACTGAGATAGTTGTCCTCGAAGAGGTATTTAATATGACACTCGTTGAGGCTAAGGTGCGTATTGAGGATAGAGTTGTGGCTTCGTGTAAGATGAAGATCTCGCTAACCGATATTGATGGTGAATAATTATGGAAAAAAAGATATTGACAGCATCCAGGGAGATTGATGTTCGCTTTTGCGAGGTTGATTCCATGTGCATTGTGTGGCATGGCTCATACGTGAAGTATTTTGAAGATGCGAGAGAGGCTTTCGGACTCAAATATGGCCTGGATTATCTCACGATATTCAACAATGGCTATTATGCTCCGCTTGTGGATATGCACTATGAGTTTAAGTCTCCGCTGGTTTACGGCAAAAAGGCCCGGATCGTTATTAACTACCATCCGTGCGCCGCTGCCAAGATTGTGTTTGAGTATGAAATATATTCTGTTGAGGATGATGTACTTATTGCCACAGGCAAGACTACTCAGGTTTTTTTGGACAAGCAGTATAAACTCGTATTGTACAACCCTCCATTTTACGATGAGTGGAAAAAGAAAATGAATTTATAGATGATAGCTGCACTTGGAGATAATATAGTTTGCGGACTCGGCTTTTCTTCGGAAGAGGTCTATGCATCTGTGAAAAAAGGCATTGGCGGAGTTAAGAGGTATGAAGGTACTTTCGGACTTCCGGATCCTTTTATGGCTTCTCTGATAGCCGATGAGGCTCTTGACAGCGCATTTGCAGATTTGGGACGCGGTGCGGCAGGCGATTATACCAAGTTTGAAAAGGCTATTATCCTTTCCGCTTCCAAAGCTATCGCGCAGGCAGGTATTGATGCTTCCCACAAGAGAGTACTTTTTATACTTTCTACTACCAAGGGAAATGTAGATCTGCTTGAGCATGAGAATTATGATCGTCAGAAGGTGACATTATGGCACTCGGCAGGCTTGCTGGCGGGATGGTTTGGTAATACAAATGAACCTGTTGTGGTATCCAATGCCTGTATTTCGGGATTGTGTGCCCAAATTACTGCCCAAAGAATGATAGAAAGCGGCAGCTACGATGCCGTAGTCGTGGTGGGATGCGATATGCTTTCCAAATTTGTAATTTCGGGATTTCACTCCTTTAAAGCACTTTCCGATACAGAGTGTAGACCGTTTGATGCTTTGCGGACAGGCCTTAATTTGGGTGAAGCTGCAGCTACGATTGTATATTCGGCATCGGACAATGTTGCCGGAGGCTGCGCCAAAATGCTTTGCGGAGCAATATGCAATGACGCTAACCATATTTCAGGGCCATCCCGGACAGCTGAAGGTCTTAACAATGCGTTGCAAGCCGTACTTCAGGTGCGTCCTGCGGACAAAATAGCTTTTGTAAATGCGCATGGTACCGCTACCTTGTACAATGATGAGATGGAGTCGATAGCTCTTTCCAGATCTGGGTTGAGCAGTGTTCCCGTCAACAGTCTGAAGGCGATATTCGGACATACGCTCGGCGCGGCCGGCATACTTGAGACGATTATTTCCACAATGTCGTTGAAGAAACGGAAAGTGTTGGGTAGCAGGGGATTTGAAAGATCAGGTGTCTCATGCGAGGTAAATATTTCTGCCGAGGAAAGGGATATTACGGATGATACAAAGTCTTGTTTTATAAAGATGATGTCCGGGTTTGGAGGAAGCAATGCAGCAATAATAATGGAGGTGGGGCAATGATAAAGATAGCTGCATATACAAGGATCACCAATCGGTCGGTTGTGCTCAACGGCGAGAAGATATTTACCGCTAAGGGTGAAAACAGCCTTAATTTGACCGAATTGTATAGGAACAGAGGTATTGACTACCCCAAGTTCTTTAAGATGGATAATCTTGCCAAAAGTGGCTTTTTAGGGGCCGAGCTTGCTCTCAGGACTCTTGGTTTAGACACGGTTACACCAAAAAAGGGGACTGCAGTGATCTTTATGAATAGCAGCTCTTCTCTGGATGATGACATCGCCTATCAACAGACTATTAAAAGTGGTGAGAACTACTTCCCGAGTCCGTCCGTTTTTGTCTATACTTTGGCAAATATCGTGACGGGAGAGGTGGCAATACGCAACAAGATAATGGGGGAAAGTTCTTTTTATATCTTTGAAAAATTTTCTGCAAATAATATGCAAAGCATTATAGAACAGGCTTTTACTAATACTTCATTAGATATGGTCGTTTGCGGATGGGTGGAATATTTGCAGGGAGAGATGGATGTACTTGTGATGGCGGTTCAGCGTGACGTAGTTCGCGGCGATGAGTTTAATACATTGAATATTAATAAATTATACGATATTAAGTAATTATGGAACAATTGATTTTAGATCTGAAACAGCAAATTATTGAAGTACTTAATCTTGAGGACGTTAAGCCTGAAGATATTGATGAAAACGCCTCATTGTTCGGGGAAGGACTTGGGCTTGATTCTATCGATGCCCTCGAGCTTATTGTACTGATGGAGAAAAATTATGGAATTAAGTTGAGAGATCCTTCTCAAGGCAAACAGATTTTCACATCCGTAAAGACAATGGCTGAATACGTAGCTGCTAACAGAACAAAATAATGAAAATATGTGTTACGGGGATAGGGATAATATCTGCCTTGGGAAGAGGCAGAGAGGCAACGTACGCCTCTTTGCTCTCCGAAAAGTCAAATATTGCTCCCTTGCGTCACTTTAAGACAATTCACTCCGATTTGCTCTCAGCTGAGGTTAGAGAGACAAATGAGGAGTTGATTGCTCTAATGGGAGGTGACATAAAAGAGCCTACCACCCGTACATCGCTGCTTGGCATGGTCGCACTTGACCAGGCATACAAAGAGGCTGAAATAGAGGAAAACAGGCCTGAAAGTATTGCTTTTATATCCGGAACTACCGTTGGTGGAATGGATAAAAGCGAGCAGTACTATCGGGATTTTTTGGATAACAATTCCAGAAACGAATATATTGCCACACATGATTGCGGTACATGCAGCGAGATGACTGCCGAAAGGTACGGAAAGTTCGATATCATGACGACTATCTCAACTGCCTGCTCATCGGCGGCTAATGCCGTTATTCTCGGTGCAAACCTGTTAAAGACGGGTAGAGTGAAGATGGCAATTGTCGGAGGAAGCGAGTGTATCACTAAGTTTCATCTTAACGGCTTTAATACTCTGCGTATCCTGGATAAAGAGCCGTGCCGACCGTTTGACGCAACGCGTGCCGGTTTGAATTTGGGAGAAGGTGCCGCATATTTAGTATTGGAAAGTGAAGAGTCCGCTTTAGAGAGGGGAGTCGTTCCGCAATGCATTTTGGCAGGTTATGCCAATGCATGTGATGCCCACCACCAGACAGCTTCTTCGGATGACGGAGATGGCGCATATCGCGCAATGAACGGAGCTCTCTGCAGTGCTTCTCTCCGCCCTGCAGATATTGACTATATCAACGCACACGGCACCGGTACGGTCAACAATGACCTAAGCGAAGGCATTGCGATCTCAAGACTTTTTGCAGGGCATATACCTCAGGTCTCTTCCACGAAAGCATTTACCGGACATACTACCAGTGCTTCCGGAAGTGTAGAGGCGGTGATTTCAATCCTTGCGATTGAACATAATTTTCTTCCGGTCAATCTCAGATTTAAGGAGCGTATTGAAGGGTTATCCTTCTCTCCTGTGACTAATGCTCACCAAAAGGTGGCAATCAACAATGTGATGACAAACTCTTTCGGCTTTGGCGGGAATGATTCGTCTTTAATATTTTCAAGATATAAAAAAGGCTGACTATGGGAGTATTTATTCAATCATCTGCGCAAATATCTATCCAGGAGCCACTTTGTAACAATTATGTTACAAAGCCTGTTTTGCACGATGAGCCTTATGTACGGGCTATTGAATGTGACTACAAAGCCTTTATTGACCCTATTTCGGCAAGAAGAATGGGGAAGATACTTAAGCGTGCTATTGCCGTATCTGTAACGGCACTCAAGGCCTCAAATGTTACGATGCCGGATGCGGTGATTACAGGTACGGGACTTGGATGCATTGAGAATACTGAGAAGTTTCTCTCGGCAATGACCATGGAGGGAGAGGAGTTTTTACAGCCCGCCTTCTTTATCAATTCGACTCACAATACTATTAGTTCACAGGTGGCAATTTACTTAAAGTGCCACGGCTATAATAATACATACTCTCATCGGGGAATCTCTTTTGAGAGTGCATTAATGGATGCCTTTATGCAGTTTGAGACGGGGAGTGCAGCCTCGGCTCTCGTAGGTGGAGATGATGAGATGACACCCGGCTATTTTGCCCTTTTGGACAAATTAAATTATTGGAAAAAGTCTGCCGGAGGGCCCGGGGCGATGGCAGGAGAGACAGCTGTGGCTTTTGTGCTGTCGAATGAGGTTTCGCCTGTGGAGTTGTCAGGGGTTGAGATACTGTTCAAACCTACTGCGGATGAGATGAATCGGCGATTGACGGCTATGTGTGAACGCAGAGGTATTTCCATAGGTGATATTGACGCTATTTTTGTCGGCAGGAGCGGTGACGTGGATGGAGATCGGATCTATGATGCATTTTGCGGGAAGTTTTTCCCGGACAGGGAACAGTTTACATGGAAAAAACTTTTCGGTGAATCCTTTACATCTCCGGCGATGGGCATGTATGTTGCTGATGAGTTACTCCGAAGCGACAGAAAGCCGTTGTTAAAGCACGTATTGGTTTATAACCATTTTCAAAATAAAGATCATTCACTAATACTGTTGTCAAAATGCTAAAATTAATTGCGATTTCATTAATACAGAGCTTTTTTACGGCGATGGCTCAGGTTACCTTGAAAATGGCGACCGCAAAGTTGGCCAAGTTCAGCTTTTCGTGGGCATTTTTTAAGACTGTTGTGACGAATATTCCGCTGTTGATAGCCGGAATCTGTGCTTTGACATCTATGGTTATGTGGATTCATATCTTGAAACGCTGGCCTTTTTCAATTGCATACCCCCTTTCTACTTTTGCTTACGTCTGGGGTATGATTGCGGCGGCACTGATACTTCACGAGCCTATTGTAGCTACAAGGTGGATTGGTGTCGTACTTATAATAGCAGGAATGATATTTATTGCAAAATAGGATAAAATGAAGCGTATTGTATTGATAATAAGTATGTTGATTTGCTCCATTACGATATGGGGACAAGATCGGAGTGCTGTTGTTGAAAAGATTAATGCTGCCTCGCAGAAGATTACGTCACTCAGTTGTGACTTTATTCAGAAAAAGCAAGTTTCTATTCTTGATGAGAGCATTGTCTCTTCAGGAAAACTGTTTTTTGCCGCAGGCAACAAACTCTGCTGGGAGTATATCAAGCCGTACACATACTCTTTCATAATGAATGGCAGTAAGGTCTTGCTGCGCAGTGGCGACTCTTCCAATGTATTCGATACCAAGACCAATAAGATGTTTTCTCAGATTAGCAAGTTGATAATGAGCGGAGTGGACGGAAGCGGAATTACCGATTATGATAATTTTGACATAACTGTCATCGACGGGGTTAAGGAGGTGATTGTGACGATGGTACCAAAGAACAGGGATGTCAGGAAGATGTTTTCCAGGATATTGCTTCATTTTGGCAAAGAGGACTATTTTGTAAAGATGATACAGATGTTGGAACCATCCGGGGACGAGACAAGTATAGAGATAATTAATCGAAAGTTGAATAGTGCTATTGATGAAAAGGTGTTTGCTATTGAGTAGTCTGCTGCTTTGTCTCTTGTGCAGTTGTGGAGTGCAGAATAAAGCTCTCGGGGAGGGAAGTTCTGTTGCTTCGCAGAAATACAGGATGGTTGTGACCTTCCAGACAGGGCAGATAAGCGGTATTATGGCAATCAAACATACGGAGGAGATGATTTACGGCACAGCCATAAATGAGTTTGGGGTGAAGTTGTTTGACTTTGTGATTAGTGGCAAAAAGTGCAAATTGAAAAATGTAGCATCTATGATGAATAAGTGGTACATCAAGCGTACAATAGCAGGGGATCTGCATACGCTGTTTACTGAACAGTTAAATATCTATGAGAGTTCTGATATAGAGCTTGTAAACGATAAAAGAGGAATTATTTACAAACTTTCAAAGCTGGGAGAATAGTCATGGTATTGAAGGATGATTTTTACACGGTAATTAAGGTTGAAAAGCAGAATGAAGAGGAGATTGTTACGCTCCGCCTCAATGCCGATCATCTTATATATCGTGCTCATTTTCCAAATAATCCTATTACTCCCGGAGTCTGTATTGTGCAGATATGTAAAGAGTTGGCGCAGATGATCATGGGCGGATTGCCTGCAAAGATCTCGTCGGTCAAAAGCATTAAGTTTATGAACGTAATCAATCCTCTGGTCAACAGTGAGATAACGTTCGGCATTACACTTACTCCGACTTCAACGGGATATGCTGAAAAGGTGACTGTCTCGGCGGGTGATACAATTTTTGCCAAAATATCTATGAAACTTGTCATGGATAAAGTCTGTGTCATCATCCCTACATACAACAATATGAACACTGTTATAGAAGTGATTAATAACGTGTTAGAGTATTGTAGATATGTGATAGCGGTTAATGACGGTTCTACTGACGGTACTGCCCGTTTGCTTGATGGTGTGAAAGATAAAGTTACAGTTATGGGCTATGCCGATAATCGCGGCAAAGGGTATGCCCTGAGAGCGGGATTTGAGGAGGCACTCAGGAGGGGTTTTAAGTATGCCATTACCATAGACTCTGATGGACAGCACTTTGCTTCAGATATTCCACTTTTTTACGATGCTATAGCAAAATATCCCGATGCACTAGTTGTCGGCTCCCGTATGTTTGATCAGGAAAACATGCCTTCGGCAAATACATTTGCAAATCGCTTTTCAAATTTTTGGTTTACAGTGCAAACCGGATGCAAACTACCTGATACTCAGACAGGATATAGACTTTATCCCATTTGCCGGATGGCAAAAATGAAGTTCATCACAAGCAGGTATGAGTCTGAACTTGAGATGCTTGTACGCTGTAAATGGAGGGGGATAAAGGTCGTCCCTATCTCAGTGGGAGTCTATTATGCTCCTGAGGGAGAAAGAGTTACACATTTCAGGAAGGGGAGGGACTTCTTCAGAATATCGCTCTTAAACACTGTATTGACACTGTGTGCAATACTATATGGCTATCCATCAATGTTAATTCACAGAATAACGGGGAAGTGATATGAGAAAGTGCTTTGTGGCAATATATGATTATCTGGTAAAACATCGTCTGCTGATGTGGGTTATACTCGTGCTTTTGGTCGTGGGGGCGATTATCTCTGTAGGAAGACTCAACTTCAGCGAAGATATTTCGGATTTTCTGCCTCAAAACGCTCAAAATGAGAAAATAAACTATGCTTACGAGCATATCGGATCGGCAAATACGATATTAATCAGCGTCTCTATGGCAGATGCGCAGGCAGAGCCGGATGACGATGTGATTATGAACTCTATAGATGCTTTGGTGGAAAAGCTTGAGGATGGTTCTGCTGCCGAGCATATCAACAAAATCACATATCAGGTGGATCAGAGTACGATACTTTCGGTGATGAACTTTGTGACCGCCAATATCCCGTATTTTCTGTCGGATGAGGATTATGTCAGATTGGATACCATGCTGACATACGGGAAGATATACGGCACTCTTGAGGCTGAAAAGAGGCTTTTGATGACTCCTGTCGGCGGCTTTATGAAAAACAATATCAGCATTGACCCGCTTTCAATCTCCGGACCCGTACTTGCGAATCTCAACAATTTCAAAATGAGTGACGCTTATCTGATGAAAGATGATTACATCTTTTCAAAAGATGGTAGAGAGGGGATTATCACAGTCGATTCCAAATATCCTGTAAGTGAGACTGCCGGCAATACGCGGCTGATAGCTGCCATTGATCAGGCTGTCCGGGAAGTTGTAGCTCAGGAAGATGGCATAATTGCAATTGAACCTTTCGGCTCGTCATACGTATCCAATACCAACTATTCTCAGATAATGAAGGACAGCATTTTGTCCGTTATCCTGGCTGTGGTTATTATTTTGGGGCTTTTGATATATTACTTCAGGCGACTCGGTTCCGTAATAGTGATACTTCTTCCGATACTTTTCGGGGCACTGTTTGCGCTTGGCTGTATTGCCCTGTTAAGTGATAAGGTGTCAATTATCGCCATCAGTGTAGGTTCAATCATGATAGGTATCGCTGCGAACTATCCGCTGCACTATCTGACTCATCGCTATCAGGGATATTCCAACAGAGAGACATTAAATGATATTACACAGCCTCTTACGACAGGCAATATCACGACGGTCGGTGCTTTTCTGAGTCTGCTTTTCATCAGTTCCGGAGCCATGCGGGATTTAGGGCTTTTTGCCTCACTGCTGCTCGTAGGAACTATTCTTTTTGTGCTGATATTCCTGCCGCACATTGTAGGAAAGGTGCGCACTCGTGAGGGTAAACTGGCTTTCAGACATATTGCAAGCCTGAGATTTGAGAACAGCAAAGTCAGTATCATTGCAGTGGTTGTTATTACCATATTTCTCTCATTTTTTCAAGGCAGGGTCAAGTTTGACAGCAATATGTCGAACATCAACTATATGACGAAAGAGCAGCATTTGCAGATGGATAAGTTGATGCAGAATCTTCAGGGTGGCAAGCATCTGGTCTATTATGTCAATCAGGGAG
This sequence comes from Bacteroidales bacterium, assembly GCA_028691975.1. GTDB lineage: Bacteria > Bacteroidota > Bacteroidia > Bacteroidales > UBA932 > Cacconaster. The sequence goes on from JAQUYF010000005.1 coordinate 55,044, forward strand.
AGACCATAGATGAGGCTCTTCGCTATTATGAGAGTACATATACGCAGGTTCAGAATGTCGTAAATTCTACTGACAGTAGTGCAACTATCAGTCGTATAGGTAATTTTATCCCCTCACTGGAAATGCAGGAGCAGAGACTCGCGCACTGGACCTCTTTCTGGAAGGAAAAGGCACCGTATGTTATTGAAAATCTGGGGAAAGCAGGTAGTGAGCTGGGCTTTAAAGAGGGTGCTTTTGCTCCTTTTGAAGAGATGGTAACTTCTCATCACGAAGTTCAGGAATATGACTATTTCGAACCTTTGACAGCTCAATTCGGTAGCAGCTATATCGTGCAAAATCATGATAATGCCATAATATACAGTGCAATACACATTGATTCCGATAAGTCGCTCAACCTTATTGATGATCTTAACACTGTTTCTCCGGATCGCGGTTTTTCATTTGATGCAGGCTATGTTACCCGTGCGATGGTAAAGAACCTCTCAGATGACTTCGATTTTGTACTTTATATTTGCGGCTTTATCGTTTTTGCATTTTTGCTTTTATCATTCTCAAGAATAGAACTTACCGTTATCTCTTTTTTACCGCTTGCGGTAGGATGGGTATGGATACTTGGAATAATGGGACTTTTCGGGCTAAACTTCAACATAATCAATGTTATTTTAGCTACCTTTATATTTGGTATGGGAGATGATTATTCGATATTTGTGACGGAAGGGATGCTCTATGAGAATGCTTACAACCGCAAAATGCTTGATACTTACAAGGATGCGATAACTCTCTCCGCTTTGATCATGTTTGCGGGTATAGGCACTCTGATCTTCGCAAAGCACCCTGCAATGAGATCCCTGGCTCAGGTTACGATAATAGGCATGTTTACGGTAGTGTTAATGTCATACATTATTACACCGTTCATATTCAAATGGTTGACTGTACGAAAGGGCAAGAGACGCACAGAGCCGATAACATTGACCAATTGGGCTATTTCTATTATTTCCTTTGCAGTCTTTTTGATTGCAAGTGCAGTGATGACCGTTTCAGGATGGTTCATACTGTCGATAGGAGGTAGAAGCGATAAGCATAAATTGAAGTACCATAAGATATTACAGCGTATCAGCTCATGGCTGATAAGGATTATTCCGAGAACAAAATTTACATACGACAATTTGTCCGGCGAGACTTTTGACAAGCCTGCCGTCTACATTGCAAACCACCAGTCCCATCTGGATCTTGTAGCCGTAATGATGCTGACGCCAAAGATGATAATTATTACAAACGACTGGGTATGGAACTCTCCGTTTTATGGTCAGATTATTCGCTATGCCGATTTCTTCCCGATGGATGATTTTATGACAAAGGATATTGCGCACATTAGAAAAATGGTAGATAAAGGCTATTCCGTAATGGTTTTCCCTGAGGGAACAAGATCTTTGGACTGCTCAATCCTCCGCTTCCACAAGGGAGCCTTTTATCTTGCACAGGAGATGGGGCTGGATATCGTACCTCTGCTGCTTCACGGCTTCGGATATGTACTTCCGAAGGATTCCATGCTGATGCGAAAGGGGCAGATGAGCCTCTCTGTTATGGAGAGAATCTCTCCGACAGATACGGAGTATGGAGATTCATATTCGGCTCGCACAAAATCAATTCGCAAGATGTATACCTCTCTGTATGCACAAAAATGTGCTGAAGTGGAGACAGCAGGATATTACAAAAACCGTGTGCTGCATAACTACATCTACAAAGGTGCGGAAGTTGAGAAAGATGCAAGACGTGTTCTGTTTGGAAACGGTGATTTGGAGCAGAGGCTTGAAAAGTTGCCGGAAACAGGTTCAGTACTTATTCAGGAGACAGGACGGGGCGAGTTTTCGCTTCTTGCAGCCCTTGTACGCAAAAAACTTGAGATATTTGCATTAATTGAAGATGAACAAAAGCGTTCTCTTGCAGATAATTGTGCTTCCAAGCCTCTCAATCTGCATTATATCGCGTCAAAGGAGGAATATCAGATATGAAACAGAGCGTTACTATAGTTGGCGGTGGACTTGGAGGACTTTTTTGCGGAGCTATCTTAAGCAAAGATGGTCTGCAGGTACGGGTGCTTGAACGACATTGTGTAGCAGGCGGAGGTCTTCATACCTTCAGACGTAACGGAATTGAATTTGAGACCGGTTTGCATTATGTATGAGGCTTCAAAGAGGGCGACATACGGAATAAGATATGTTCTTATCTCGGCAGTATGGATAAGT
>JAQUYF010000053.1 GCA_028691975.1 Bacteroidales bacterium
GATATGCCTGTCAACCCGAGCATGATCCTTATCAATCAATAACAGACCTATGAAAAGAGTACTTCTTCTATCATTGTTTGTGATAGCGCTGGCCTCATGTAGAAAGCAGCCTGCCACGCTCTATATCATGGAGACAACTGATCTGCATGGAGAGATGGGGGCATCGATGGCCTCTGCTGCAGGGTATATTGAGCAGGCTCGAAAGGAGTATGGCGACGGCCTGATATTGCTTGATTGCGGAGATGTTTTGCAAAGTTCACCGGAGGTTTGTTATTCAGACTTTATTGATACCACCTCCATGCATATATACTCGCAGATTTACAATTGGCTTCAGTACGACGCAGTCGCAGTGGGAAATCATGACTTTGAGGCCGGAAAGAGTGTCTATAAAAGGGTCTATTCACATGTTGATATGCCTGTCTTATGTGCTAATATCGTATATACGAGGAGCAACAAACCACTCTTTAAGCCATATACGGTTTTGCACAGGAATGGCTACAAGATAGCCGTCTTAGGCTTGGTTAATCCTGCTTCTTTAGAGTGGTTAGTCGAGAATTATCGAGATGGAGTCTCTGTTACTGATATGAAAGAGTCTGCCGCATACTGGGTGAGGCACATATATCGAAAAGAAAACCCCGATGTGTTGATAGGCTTGTTTCATACAGGTAATGGTAAGTCCGAAACATTTCCCGCTGCTGAAATTGTAGAGAGTGTGCCCGGAATCGATCTGGTCTGTTGCGGACATGTCCACAGGGCTGAGGTGAATACGGCAATCAGTCCTGCCGGAGACAGCGTGACTATTATGGAAGCGGGGAGTCATGCAGACCATATTGCTAAAGCAAAGATTTTAATCAATCCCAACGTGACGAGAAAGCCCACCCTTACTGTTTCTGCCGAGATGATTGATACCAAGGATCTTCCGCAAGATAAAAAGTTCGTTGATTTTATTACTCCTTTCATTGATAGAGCAAAGCAATATTATGACCGTCCGGTTTGCACGATAGACAGCACAATTTGCAGTACGGATGTGCTCAATGGGCCAAGTGCGTGGGTTGATCTACTGCACAGGTCGTATTTGCAGATAGCTGCAAATATGGGCTTCGAACCTGCACGGATGGATGTGGTGTCTTTTGCTTCTCCATCGTTGAGAGATGCGTGCCTTAATGAGGGACAACTGACTGTCAGGGACTTTATTCTTCTTTATCCTCATGAAAATACGATAAGCGTTGTAGAGATGACGGGGCAGGAGATCCTGCAATATCTGGAGTATTCGTACGATCTTGCAATAAGTGATCCGGACGGATCAATCTATAACTTTGACTCGGCGGGAGGTATAGTTTATACAGTTGATTCTCTTCAGCCATTTGGCAGCAGAGTTACGATCGTCAAAACCGCAGGTGGAAACAGATTTTTTCTTGACAGACGTTACCCTGTAGTAATGAGCACTTTCAGGGCAATGGGAGGAGGAAGCCATCTTGGCGAAGGACTTGGCTGGTCGTATAAGACTATGTCCCGCAGAGTGATGAAAGTCAGTGACAAACCACTGCGAGATATGCTGATAGATCTATACTCGGGCAAGGAGATTGATGCTACTCCGATCAATACATGGCGGTATCTTTGAACCCCGAAACGGCGTCTGTCCGCACTGTGGCACTAATAGCAACTATGGTATTAGATTAACCCCTCGGGAATTTCCAAATAGAGACTGTTTTTCTTTAACTTGATCACAAGCTTTTCGTTATATGGCAGTATGACCTCCTTTCCGTTGCTGTCGACTGTGATGCAAGTATTTCCGGAATAGTCATTGAAGTCGGTTATCGGGCCTATTCGGTTACCGTTTTGGTCGAAGACCAATATCCCGACAAGAGCGTGCTGTTGCAGGCCTTCTACTGTTGTTTCATCGGAAAATGAGACCTCCCGCCCCACTAATTCTTCAGCTTCACTGAGCGTGTCAATGTCTTCAAATTTGACGAGCAGTCGCGTGCCGCCTTTTTCTTTGACCGACTCAATAAAAAAAGGAACCGGCAATTCATCAAAACAGATGAATACCGGTTCTGTAAGATTAATATCTTTTGGACAGTCAGAGGATATGCCAAGAATGACCTCCCCTTGAGTACCATAGGATTTTAATACCCGCATGCAAAATTATGCTTCAGGATTTGCTTTTGGCGCAGTTTCAGCAGGAGTTTCAGCAGGAGTTTCAGTTGCAGCAGCTTCTGCCTGAGCGGCAGCGGCAGCAGCAGCGGCCTCTTCGGCGGCTTTAGCAGCCTCGGCAGCTTTTTTAGCTTCTTCTTCCTGTTTTCTCTTTGCAATAGCTTCAGCTCTTTCAGAGTTAACTTTAGCTTCGGCAGCTACAGCACTCTTTTTGGCGTCAACGTCTGCGTTGGAAATAGTTTGTTTTTTCGAAGCGAGCTTTGCATCCTTTTCAGCTTTCCATGCATTCCATTTCTTATCGGCAGCTTCTTGAGTCAAAGCACCTTTTGTAACACCACCTTGAAGGTGTTTTTTCAAAAGGACTCCTTCATAAGAAAGAATACGGCGAGTTGTGTCTGTAGGTTGTGCACCTTTGTTCAACCAGCTGAGAGCTTTCTCGAAGTCGAGAATAATTGTTGCAGGGTTAGTGTTTGGATTGTAAAGACCGATCTGTTCGATCAAACGACCGTCTCTCGGTGAGCGAGAGTCGGCAACCACGATATGAAAAAATGCGTGATTCTTCTTGCCGTGGCGTGATAGGCGGATTTTAACAGCCATCTTGTAATTTGATTAAAGTTAATAAATTGGTTTAACTTCCTTATCTTCACGAGAAAAGGTCCGCAAAGATACAATCATTTTTGAAATGTGCTACTATTTTCTTTAAAAAAGAAAAGCGACTTGGGAGAATCCCGAGTCGCTTGAATCTTCTAACCTAAAACTTAACCTATGAAAAAACTATTTGCCTATAGAGATTGCAAACCCTGTGCCAAAGTTGAAAATTCCTCAAAAGGAATGTCAACTATTTTGTATTTTTCTCTATCCTTAGCAAAGTTGAAATGCCACCACTCATCTTTGTAGGTAGTGAAACCATGTGATACCATGGCATTTACAAGAATTGCCCTATTGGCAAGTACGTTTTCCGGAAGGTTGGGATAATCGACAGCAGCCACTTCGGTAAAAGTATCGAAAGGGGTAGGCATCTCTAATTCTTCACCCGTGGTTAAGTCTATCAGACTCAAATCAACCGCAAACCCTCTGTTATGATTGGAGCCTGTTCGAGGTGAAGCCACAAAAGTGCTGTCCAGATAGACTTCATAGAAATAGAGTGTTCCGGCGTATGGCCTGTAAGCATCATATATTTTCAGTCCAATATTTTGTGCGGCAAGCTCGTTTTGTACTTCAAGAAGAGCTTCAGCCACCGGCTTGCGGAGAAATGCCCTGGGAGAGGTATAAATAGGTGTGCCTGTAAAGTTGTTGGCGGTAGCATAACGGATGTCGAGCACGATATTCGGAATATAAGTTTCCAGATCAATTAACTCCATATCAGGATCCTGAGCAACGCTTTCGAGGTACTCTTCGTCTGTATCAATGATGTCAAGTCCGTAAGGATTTCGAGGATCAACTTTTCCTCGGCTACTGCAAGATGCTAATACAAAAAGCGTTATAACTAATGTAAGAGCAGAAAGTGAACGTTTCATAATATAGTGGTTATTTAGTAACAGTGGCCGGCGCGTTCTTGTCAAGGGCTATTGGTGCCTCTCTTCCATTCTGTGCTGCAGGGCTCCCCACAATTGCATCGTCAACAGGAACGCCGTCAACTACGGGGACAATCTTCAGAATAATTATATCAGTCAGTGGTTTGTCTCTTTTATCCTTCGGAGCGGCAGCGATCTTATCTATCACATCAAAGCCGTCTATAGTTTCACCGAAAATAGTGTATTCCCCGTCAAGGTGCTTGCAGTTCTCTTCATTCTGTACAATGTAAAATTGTGAGCCGGATGACTCTTTCAGAGGATTGGCTTCACCTCCGCGTCTCGCAGCGGCAAGTGCTCCTTTCTTGTGAGTCTTACCTGCAACAAACTCTGCAGGGATAGTGTAACCCGGGCCGCCGGTACCGATCTTGTCTTCATTTCCGGGACTTTTTGTATATGGGTCTCCGGCCTGAATCATAAAACCGTTGATAATTCTGTGGAACCGGATGTTGTTGTAATACTTCTTTGATACTAACTTGATAAAGTTGTCCCTGTGAAGAGGAGTCTCTTTATAAAGCTTAACAGTGATGTCTCCTTCGGAGGTCTTAATTAAAAATGTAGGTTCTTCCGGAAGTGTAGAGTAGTCGAAGCCCTTAACAACAGGCTGCTGTTCCTGAACGGTAGTGTCTTTAGGTTGAGACTCGGCCACCTCTTGACCTTTAGGAGAAGTCTTGCAACCGGTTAGTGATATTGCCATAAGTAATAAAAATGTAAAAATATTACGCTTCATATAATTTGTAGTTAGATTTCGATTTGCTTTTCGAGCAACTTCAAAAATACGCATTTTTATCGAATTATTCAGTTATTAGTGCTATTTTTGTTTATCAATAGAGTAAATTCAATGGCACATCCACTAAAGCAACTTGCAGGTGAGACCGCGATATACGGGATGAGTACTATCCTGGCACGTATCGTTAATTTTTTATTAGTTCCGCTATATACCAGAGTTCTGACAGGCTCGGACTACGGAGTCGTTACAGAGTTTATGGCCTACATAGCTATTTTGCAGGTGGTACTTGTGATGGGGCTGGAGACGGGCTGTTTCAGATTTGCAAGTCGTGACGGAGTTGATAAGAAGTCAGTCTTCTCCAATGCTTTTCTGACTGTATTTTCGCTATGCGCGATCTTCCTGGCCTGCATGATTCTATTTGCAGATCCTATCTCTGCCGGTCTTGGATATCAGGGTTTTTCCAACGTAATTATCTATGTCGGAGCGATTCTGACCATCGACTGCTCTACTGCCATCCTTTTTGCGAAGCTAAGGTATGAGCATAAGGCTCTGCGCTTTGCTATTGTCAAGACCCTCAAGATCTTCACAGAGGTAGGGGTTAATCTCTTGCTCTACCTTGTGATGCCTGCGCGCTTCGCGGCAAATCCTAACCATTGGCTGCTTAAATTCGTCAGTGCCACTCCGGACTTCACTTATGCCATATTTGCCATCTTCGTTAGCTGTCTGGTCTGCCTGGTACTTATGCTGCCGGACCTGTTCAAGCTATCGCTCAAATTTGACAGGAAAATATGGAAGCCGTTGCTGATTTACTCTATTCCCCTGATGATTGCCGGCCTTCCGGGAGTGATGAATGACTTTCTCGACAGGATTTTGATGAGATTTTTAAATGCAGACCCTGCAATGTGGCGTGCCGATCTGGGCGTATATCAGGCAGGAGTTAAGATAGCCGTTATCATGTCGCTTTTCATACAGATGTTTAAATATGCAGCCGAGCCGTTTTTCTTTCAGAGGCAGAAAGAAAAGGACAGTAAACAGATATATGTGACAGTAATGAACTACTTTGTGGCCTTCTGTATGTTCGGCTTCCTTTTCGTGATGCTTTACATGGATGAAATAGGACTTATAATAGGGAAGAATTTCAGAGCAGGGCTCTCTATCGCACCTATTATGCTAATGGCATACGTGGTGCTTGGTATTCTCTTTAATGTAGATATGTGGTACAAACTCTCCAACAAGACACAATATGCTATATATGTGGCAATTGCCGGGCTTGCTATGACTATCTTGGTCAATGTGCTCTACATGCCGAAGTATTCTTATCATGCGGCTGCGTGGGGGCACCTTGCAAGTTATACTACAATGCTGATAGTCAGCACATTACTTGGGCGCAAATATTACCGTATCCCGTATAATTGGGGCAAGATACTGATATACATTACACTCGGCCTTGGCATCTACGGACTTAGTACACTGCTTCCCGAGATGGGTATGGGCCTCAAGATAGTTGTGCATACAGTATTGATTATCATATATATATTGATAGTGGGAGCGATGTTTTTCTTAGAACGTAAACGAAAACCAGCCATACAAAATGAAAGTCAAAATAGTTAACAAGTCGGCTTACGAGACTCCGAAATATGCGACTGAGTACTCTGCCGGAATGGATTTGAAGGCTAATATCGAAGAGCCTGTTACGCTCGGTTCCCTCGAAAGATCAATGGTACCGACCGGGCTCTTTATTGAATTACCTGAAGGTTTCGAGGCACAGATACGGCCTCGCAGCGGCCTCGCAGCTAAGCACGGAATATCGATTACCAACAGCCCGGGCACGATTGATGCCGACTATCGCGGAGAGATAAAGGTGCTTTTAGTCAACCTCTCAACAGAGCCGTTTGTTATCAATCCCGGCGAAAGAATAGCTCAGATGGTGATCGCTCGTTTTGAGAAGGTTCAATGGCAGGAAGTTGAGGCGCTCGATGAGAGCAAAAGAGGAGATGGAGGATTCGGCTCTACGGGGCGTAAATAACAAACAATTATGACTATAGCACAATTATACGGCCTTTTTACCCAATGTACAGGCGTGACAACAGACAGCCGTACTATTTCCGAAGGGGTAATGTTTTTTGCCCTCAAGGGAGATAGTTTTGATGGTAATGACTTCGCTTTAAAGGCATTAGAGAAGGGAGCGCGATACGCTGTTGTGGACCGTCCTTCACTTGCAGATTGCGATAGATGCCTTGTGGTGGAGAATGTGTTAAAGACGCTTCAGGACCTTGCACGTTACCACCGCTCACAGTTTAATATTCCTGTACTTGCCGTTACCGGCACAAACGGAAAGACTACAACAAAGGAGTTGATTAATGCTGTTCTTTCGGCAAAATATAAGACAATTGCCACCCAGGGCAACCTTAACAACCATATCGGTGTCCCGCTTACCCTATTCACACTTAACTCAAAGACTCAGATGGCGGTAGTAGAGATGGGTGCGAGTGCTCCGGGTGAGATAGCCTCTTCCGTCAACATTGCCTTGCCAGGATACGGTCTTGTAACCAATGTCGGCAAGGCCCATTTGCTCGGATTCGGCTCATTTGACGGAGTCAAGAGAACCAAAGGGGAGCTTTATGACTACTTGCAGAGCCATTCCGGAGTCGTTTTTTTCAATGCAGATAATCCCAACCTTCGGGAAATGATATCTCAAAGACCATCCCTCAAGACACAGAAGTACGGTCTGGACTATTGTGGCGCAAAAGTACTGCCTGTCAGCGTGGAAGAGCCATTCTTAAGGATTGAAATGCCCTATTCTGCAGGTTATGCTACTCGCCGTGGTGCAGCAGAGGATGCTACTTGCTCTGGAGCTACGGCAGACGCTACTCGCCGTGGTGCAGCAGGGGATGCTATTTATCTCGATACAGATAAATGCGTTATTCGCACCAAATTAGTGGGAGGTTATAATGCAGACAATGTACTTGCTGCGCTTTGTGTCGGAGAGTACTTTGAAGTCCCTTTCTATAAAGCAGTTAAAGCTATTGAAGCCTATACACCTTCAAACAACCGTTCTCAGATGGTTAACACTGAGCGTAATTTGTTGATAATAGATGCCTACAATGCTAATCCTACAAGTATGCGCGCCTCGCTTGACAACTTTGCGAATACTGAGTTTGCCGGTAAAGCATTGATAATCGGAGATATGTTGGAACTTGGAGAGGATTCGGTAATGGAACATGAAGAGATCCTTCACATAGTGGCGAAAGTTTGCCCTGAGGAGAGTATATTTGCCGTAGGCTCTGAGTTTGCCGCAGCTGCGAAAAATATAGGGTCGAAAGTCAAGTTGTTTCCTTCTTCAGGGGGGCTGAAAGAGTACCTCGAGGCGCATCCGCTTTCAGGCAAAACCATCCTGATTAAAGGATCCCGCGGCACCAAACTCGAAACCATCTTGCCGGTGCTTTAGGTAGATTTTTCGCACTTTTTGTTCCCTGTTTACACTCTGCTTCAATTCTGCTTGTTCCCTGCTTGTTTCCTGTTTGCTTCCTGTTTTCACATTTCCTGTAAGGTGAGGTCTCTCGCATGAGGTCTCCCGCATGAGGTCTCTCGCATGAGGTCTCCCGCATGGAAACCGGTGCCTGTTTCCACACTTTTGGTGTCAATACAGGTCTGTGGCTTCCACCATTAAACCGTCTGGTGAGGGGAACAGTGCCTGTTTCCACACTTCTTGTGGGGCGATGTGTTAAAAATCATGATTATGCTCAATAATCCACTCCACAAGTATCTGTGGCGGTGGCGTATTTTAGATTTTGAGCCTTTTGACACACCGTTGGTGCACAACCTCCCGGCCTTGCCGTCTTTCTGACGAAAGACACGGCCTCCGGTTGCCGCACGATGGCAGTGGGGTTTAACCGGTTCTTGTTCACACCTGCGATCATGTTCATTGCCATCTCAATACATGCGTTTTTCATAACTATTTGTTTGCATAGTTTTTGTTGAAATTTGGCGACACAAGATGGAGAGCCAAAAAGCACCAAATGCCTATACACTGAGGTGTTAGAAAACACGGGCTTATTCATGTGGGACATATGGATGAACCTGATACTGGCGCGTCTGTCCAGTATAACTAACTATATTATAGATATTTGATCTTTATGACTACCGCAAATCTTCTGCAACATCGACACCTGAATTGTGGCTGCGACGAAATGTCCCTTTCGGTGCTGACAAATGCGCCTCAAAGGACATTCTCGTCTCCGTAAAACTCGATTTCATATAAGAAGTTAAGAAGTTAGGTAGCGAAACAATGTCTGGTGCACGTATACGGCCGATTGAGTGCCTAACTTCCATCGGGAATAAGTTCGTCAATGAACGATTATTGTGTTGCGATGGGATTCTATCGGCGATGTTGCAGCATTCCCAAAGCCTTTACTCAGCATAACTCACTACATTACAATATTTAATGTTTGTAGCTACCACGCTTCTCCAAAGCAACAAAATGAGGTAAAGAATTGTAGGTTTTGTATAGTGCACAATACAAGTATGTTACCCATATAGTCCATTCTTTATGTCAAAGTCACATTTGTTTGATTTTGGGAGTGATCTGACTCAAGGTGCCATCTGAGGCACAATTTTCCAATATTGCTAAATAAGATGAAATGAGGTACAGAATTGCAAATTTTGTATAGTACACATTACAAGCATGTTACCTAAGTAGTCCATTCTTTATGTCAAAGTCACATTTGGGTGATGTTGAGAGTAATCCAGCTCAAGGTGTCATCTGAGGCGCAGTTCCCTAATATTGCCGAATACGACGAAATGAGATAAAGAATGGCAGGTTTCGTATAGTGTTTGTTACCAGTATGTTTCTAATATAGTGCATTCTTTACGTCAAAAGTGAATTACTGGGCGACCGCGCTCAAGGTGCCATCTGAGGCACAATTTTCCAATATTGCCAAATAAGATGAAATGAGGTACAGAATTGCAAATTTTGTATAGTGCACAATACAAGTATGTTACCCATATAGTCCATTCTTTATGTCAAAGTCACATTTGTTTGATTTTGGGAGTGATCTGACTCAAGGTGCCATCTGAGGCACAGTTCCCCAATATTGCCGAATACAACGAGATGAGGTGGAGAATGGGTTGTTTTGTATAATACTAATTATCAATGTTTTACCAAAGATACGGATCTCTATATCTAAGTGGGCGAGGAATTCGCCTATAAATTGTCTATGATGATGCCAAATCCTATCTCTCAAGTTGGTTGGAAAATTAATAACACTATTGTTAGCGAGGCAGGTGTTATGCTGGTGGTCCTCATGTGGTCTCAACTGACAGTTAAGTAATAAACTTCAGTTGCTCTTCTATCTGTCAAATCCAGAATGTTACTACAGGGAAATGCTAAAGGCTCTTCTATCAATCGACAGCTGTGGCCACAAAAACCGTCACAAATGTGGCCCGGCAATGCAAGTTGATGTGCATAGCCACAACACAGGCCTTCCACGTGGACGGACGTGGGGAAAGGCACTCGTGTGCTGCAAAAATGTCAAAAGATGCAGTTCGGGAGTGTATCGGCATAGGATGGAGGGAGGAATGTATAGCGTATTGGCTGTGGATATGGATTGCGGAGTAAAGGTGTAAAATACAGATGGGCGTACAGATGCGAGTGCATGCGCAGGTACGGGCTGGGATGTATCGACATGGATACAGGCATGAGTGCATGCGTAAAGTTATATGGTTAAGTACAGGATACAAGTTATGCATATATGTTGGAGAGTATACTGAAGGATTGTTTACGAGTTGTGATGCGTACACAGGGTGGTGAGATAGAAGAGTTTGATGGGTGTATGGCGGAGAATATGCCTGAGAATGAGCTGTGGTAAATTTCGGAGTATATGTTGGAGTGCGGATTGGATTATTGTTTTCGTGTTGTGATGCGGTGTGTGACGAATATTTGGTATATTTGACACTGAATTCAAAAATGTATCGACTCATGTTTTATAGAATTATGCTTAAAAAAGTATTACTCCTGATAGTGGCTGTTGCAGTGACCATTTTCGCTTACGCAAACCCCAAAACAGACGGGGGAGCACCAAATCGTATCCGGTACGCAACTCCCAAAACAGACGGGGAGGGACCGAATTATATTCAATATGTTAATCCTATGGTAGGAACTGATTTTCACGGACATACATTTCCAGGAGCGACATATCCGTTTGGAATGATGCAGCTAAGTCCCGACACCAGAACCGACAATTGGGATGGATGCTCCGGGTATCACTACAGTGATTCGACGATTTGGGGTTTTAGCCATACCCATCTGAGTGGTACGGGATGTGCGGACTATTGTGATATACTGATGATGCCTGTAACCGATTTCGAAGGCACTGTAAAACAGGAGAATGCTGTGGGCAGATTTCCTAACGATTATATTTTCACTGAGTACTATGCTTCAAAGTTTAGCCATGACAGGGAAGAGGCTTCCCCCGGTTATTATAAAGTATATCTTGATAAATGGAGAGTTGAGGCTGAATTGACAGTCGGTCGTCGCGCAGGAATGCACAAGTACAGATACCCCGGCCGGGAAGCTCCAGAGGTGATAATAGACCTTGAGCACCGCGATCAGGTGATTGATTCTCAAATAAATATGGATGAGAACAATCGCAGTGCCATTTATGGCTTCAGACGCTCCAAATCGTGGGCAAGTGACCAGATAATCTACTTTTACATAGAGTTTTCATCGAAGATTGACAAGTCATATATTCTCAATTCAGAGAGTGAATATGGCTCAAAGGCTCTTCTGCGCTTTAAGCCGCGCCAGACGAATGAACTGTTTGCAAGAATCGGGATATCAACCGTATCTGTTGAAAATGCAAAACTTAATCTTCAGTCAGAGATTGTCAACTGGGACTTCCGTAAGCTCAGAAAGAGCACTGAACAGGCTTGGAACAGCTATCTTTCAAAGATAGAGGTCTCAGGCTATGAGGAGGATAAGCAAATATTTTATACGGCTATGTATCACACGGCTATCTCTCCGAACCTCTATTCGGATGTTAACGGAGAGTACCGCGGTATGGATAGAAAGGTGCATACTGCTATCGGATATGAGCATTACACGGTTTTTTCTTTGTGGGACACTTTCAGATCGCTTCATCCGTTGCTGAATATTATTGAGCGAAACCGTACTGTGGACTTCATTAAGTCATTCCTTTCGATCTATTCTCAGGCGGGGAAGTTGCCTGTTTGGGAGCTTAGCGGCAATGAGACCAATTGTATGATAGGATACAACGCTGTGCCTGTGATTGCAGACGCCATCACAAAAGGAATTACCGACTTTGACGTTGAGAAGGCTTTGGAGGCGATGGTCGTCAGTTCCAATAAGGCTGAATTCGGGATAGATATAAATGCAGCAAACGGACTTGTTTTGGCAGAAAAAGAGCATGAATCAGTCTCCAAAACAATGGAATATGCTTTTGATGATTGGTGCATTGCCCAAACAGCCAAATATTTAAGAAACTATGGCAAAGGTATGTACAGGGACAGCTACGATTCTTTATATGTGGTCTATATCAACCGTGCACAGCATTATAAAAATCTCTTTGATCCTTCTACAAAATTTATGCGTCCGCGTGTTAATGGTATATGGCTAAGTCCTTTCAATCCGAGCGAGGTTAATGTGCACTACACTGAGGCTAATGCATGGCAATACACTATGCATGTGCAGCAGGATGTCTCAGGGCTTATTGACCTCTTCGGCGGAGAAGAGCAGTTCGGCGTCCGTATGGATGAGCTGTTTTCTACTTCCAGTACACTTGCCGGCTGGAATTCGGCTGATATGACAGGCATGATAGGGCAGTATGTGCAGGGCAATGAGCCGAGTCATCATATAGCGTACCTTTATTCTTATGTCGGACAGCCATGGAAGAGTCAGAAAATTGTGCGTCAGATTATGAGGGAGCTTTTCACTTCCGATCCGGATGGCCTTTGCGGAAATGAGGACTGTGGTCAGATGTCGGCGTGGTATGTTCTGAGCTCTCTCGGCTTTTACCCTGTCACCCCCGGTAGCGATCTCTATGTTTTCGGCTCTCCGGTGTTTACCGAAGCGGTAATTAATCTTGAAAGCGGAAGGCAGTTTAAAATCGAGGCTCCGGTCAATAATAAGAAGAATATTTATGTTGTCGGAGTTTCCAGAGACGGCGAGCCTTATACCAAATCCTATATGCATCAGGCTGATATTGATTCCGGATCCACTTTTACTTTCAGTATGGCTGCTACGCCAAACAGGGATTTCGGTGCTGCACCTGAGGATAGACCTGTTTCAGCTATTAATGGCAATCTTGTTGCCAACCCGTGGGTAAATGTGCCTAACAGGATGTTCAAGAAGTCGGTTGAAGTCTCTTTGGGTGCACTCAGGGAGGATTATCGGATTTGGTACAGGATAGAGACGGCGGATAAGCCTTCGGCAAAATATGTTTTGTACTCTGATCCATTTACTGTTACAGAGTCTTGCACAATCAGTGCATACTGTCAGGATGCGGCAGGAGTA
>JAQUYF010000102.1 GCA_028691975.1 Bacteroidales bacterium
CCAGTCCTATGGAAATCTCCCCTCCTGATGGCGTGAATTTCAAGGCATTGGAGATAATATTAGACATGATTTTGTTAATTCTGTCCACATCAAGCCATGTGATGTAGCTATCCAAAAGTCCATGCTTGGTCATGGAAATACCTTTTTCTTTTGCATTGAGAGCAAAGACTTCGACTATATTGGTTAACTCTTTGATGATGTCATACTTTTGCACTTGGAGCGTCATTACACCGCTTTCAATTTTCCTGAAGTCTAAAATCTGGTCAATCAGCAGCAACATTCTGTTGACACTTCGCTGTATGATGGCGAGCAGATATTTAGACTCCTGATCCTGACCCTCTTTGCCCTGCAGTTGCGCCACAGGTCCGGAAATCATGGTCAGAGGAGTACGAAATTCGTGTGATATATTGGTGAAGAACTCCATATTTGCCTCACCCGTCTTTTTTTCCTGTTCTTTTTCGCGCTTGACTTGTTCAAGCTCTTCCAACTCTTTTACACGACTTGTATAGATTCTGAGTAATAAGAAAATAATGAGTGCACCGAGGAGTGAATAAATGATGATGGCAAGTGTACTTGCCCACGGGCTCTTTCTGACTGTAATGTTAATGGATGCCTCCGAGGTGTTCATGTCATCATCCGGATTGTTAATTTTCACGCGAAATACATATTTTCCTGCAGGAAGTTCGGAATAGGAGGCCTGTCGACCGAAACCAGCATTTATCCACTCTTGATCCAGTCCTTCCATCTTGTATGAGTACCTGAGGGATGAATTGTCACTGAAGTAGATTGCCGCATAGCTGATGGTGATGTTGTTCTCATTGTGCTTGAGAACTATCTCGGGAGTGTCGTTTAGAAGCAAGTGGGAATCCTTCCTCTTGCCGCTTCTTATATGAAAATTTTCAATCTGTATATTGTAAGTCCTGGTATAGGAAATGGCATTCGGATCTAAAAATGTGATGCCGTTGCTTCTTCCGAACATGAGTAAATTGTTGGTAGTAAGGGTGGACGCGCGTTCAACATATTCATTGCCACCTGTACCGTCCTCCTCATACCATGAGTTGAATCTTCCTGTTGTCCGGTTATATTTGCTCAGACCTGAAAGAGTGCTGACCCAGACGTCTCCCTTTGCATCTTCAATCATTGAAGTAACTGAGTTGCATGCAAGTCCGTCAGAGACTTCAATATGATCAAATTGTTTGGTTTCAAATGAGTAACGATAAATACCCTGATTTGTGGTTCCGATCCAAAGTTTACCGTCAGATCCCTCCATCATCTGTGTCGGAATAAACATTCCATTGGCAGCAATATCTTTAATTCTAATAATATCAACGATATTTTTGTTGACCGGTGCAATGAGTGAGATGTTGTCATCAAATGAGAGTACGGCAATATCACCACTTGAAAGTTCCCGCAGGTCAATGGAGTAGTTAAATCCCGGAGGGAAATTGACCTGAATACCTTTAAATTCTGACTCTCCCTGTTCCAGATACCAAACATACGGGCCGTATCCCGAGGCCCAAAGTGTGCCGAACTTATCTTCCAGCACCGACATTATTGGTGCCGGAGATAATAAGTCCCTGTCAAATACCATTTTATTGCCTTCACGGTGGTATTTTAATAATCTCATGTCTCCTACTATATAGAATGTCCCGTCAGCTCCTACTGTCATGTAGTCGAGAGAGACAAAAGGCCTGTCGGGCATGGTGAGATCCATCTTTTCAATGATTGCGGTCTTTGTATTGAAAGAGTAGAAGTCTCTGTTCTTTGCACCGATATATATTATATCACCACGTGTGAGTACTACCGGTGTATTTTTGCCCTCCAGAGCTTTCCACAGAAACCTGCCTTTATTGAATCTCTTTCTGATAGTATAGTCAACTACAAAACCCTTCCCCTTGGATCCTACCCAGAGGTTGTTGTTGGAGTCGGAGAAAGTGCAGGTGACGATCATGTCACTCATATCAAAAGGAAATTTATTGTCTGACTGATGCAGGATAGCACCGTCATAAGGATTAAAAAGATAAGCCCCAGCTTCGTAAGTAAAAAGCATATACATCTTTCCATGGCGGTGTATTCTGTAGGGGTTGACCTTTGAAAGGATTGGGTGCTTTTTCAAAAGAGGGGCGAACTCTTCTACGGTGAGTGTTTCAGGGTTGAGTTTCAGAAGTCCTTTATTGGTGCATAGGATGATCGTGCCGTTTTTGTCCAAAATAGGCGATCTGATGTCTCTACCGGAATCTATAGTGATATCATGCAGCACGGTTCCATCCGAGTCGTAACAGATTCCGCGATCCGGAAAGAATACCCATATATTACTTTTTGCATCCATTACTGCGCCTCCCGAATAATAGAGAGAATCGACAATTTTCTCGACGTCGTTACTCTCGCTATTGAATTTGAGAAGAGAACTGGATGTATAACCGATGATTTCTCCCTTTGGGGTCTCAAAAAATGAGGTTATAATCGGGTATTTTCCTGGAATCGTATATCTTTCAAATGTGTCATCCTCGGTATATCGGCACAAGCCGTTTCCTACCGATACCCAAAGTATCCCTTTCGAGTCGCAGAAAAGTGCGAAAATATAGCTGAAAGAGAGCGAAGTAGAGTCGCTTTGATCGTAATAGTATTGTTTGAAGTCGTATCCGTTGTACCTGTTGAGACCATAGTAAGTACCAATCCACATATAGCCGTTTTTGTCCTCGGCAAATGACGTAATCCATGAGTTGGAGACGCTTTTTGCCGTCTTTTTGGAAAAAGAGACAGGCCCCGCTTTTAAGTTGAAAATTGAAAGCGAGACTAAGAAAAAGAT
>JAQUYF010000054.1 GCA_028691975.1 Bacteroidales bacterium
CACCGCTTGAAACCTGAAGAATGACAGGAGATTTGGTCTCAACACAAGCTTGAATGATAGCCTGCATTTGCTCCATATTATTAAAATTGAAAGCAGGAATTGCATACCCGCCTTTGACGGCTTTGGCAAAAATCTCTCTTGAGTTAACCAAGCCTAAGTCTTTATAAGAAATCATAATAGTTTGTATTTTTAAGATTCTGAAATTCACTAATAAATCGCCGATACCAACAGCAAATTTTGTGCAAAATTAGTATTTTTCAATAAAAAACATTACATTTGTCGATACTTAAACGAAAAAACACTAATCAATAAAACTTATACTTATGGAAAAAAAGCTCAATTTTACCCAAACATTGACTGACGGCGTGAAGCTCGGCATCGCCAACTTCGTCCCTCTACTGTTGACTACCATTCTCTATGCAATAACTGCGTGGATTCCATATCTTAACGTGGGAACTACCATCGGATACTACAAGGTGATTTTATCCATTGCAAAGGGTAATAAGATAGACCCTGTTTCTATTTTCGACAAAGAAAATTTCAGTAGAATGGGTGATTTCTTCATCTTTTTAGGGTTGAAGTTTGCCGGTACCGGTGCTGCTTTATGCTTTATGCTGTTGCCTGGTATTGTCATGTCAATTGCATGGAATTATGCTATCTACATCTTCCTTGACAAAAACGAAGCTCCTGTTAAATCACTGACACTTAGTTACAAAATCACTCTTGGTGAGAAATGGAAGATTTTCTTCATTCAATTTGTCTTTGGAATTTGTATCGGCATAGTTTCAGGTCTGTTTGGTCTGATTCCTAAAGTAGGCGTCATCCTTTCCATTATTGTCAGTATTCTTGCTGCTGCCATATATGTAGCAATTGAAGCTGTCATTTACAGACAACTTATTACCAAGTTGGATCCGCCTAAGGTTGAAGAACCTAAAGAAGAACCCATAGCATAATTGAAGTTTTTATATATGAGGATTTGGCTGCCCGGAAATTTATTCGGGCAGCCATTTTTTTACCACATATCCAACTATTATTGATAATTTTGCGAAAAACATAAACAATATGAATAAGCCTATCAACTTGCAGGAATCTCGCTGGCATGATGTTCAGAATCAAGATTACCAAATAGCAATACTGCCTTGGGGAGCAACCGAGGCACACAATTATCATTTACCGTACGGAACCGACACTTTGCTTGCAGAGCATGTTGCCGTCAAAGCTTCGGAAATAGCGTGGGACAAAGGGGCAAAATGCGTAGTTCTTCCCCCTATCGGCTATGGCATAAATAGCGGACAAATGGATATCAAACTCTGCATGAATATTAACCCGAGCACTCAAATGGCTCTGATCAGGGATATTTTGCAAGTACTTAACGGTCACGATATCAAGAAGTTGGTTATATTCAGCGGGCACGGCGGAAACGACTTTGTACCCATGGTTCGCGAGCTGGGTCTGCAATATCCTGATTTTATCATGGTTGCCACCAAATGGTGGAATGCGGCTGAGCCGAATAAGCACTTCGTAGAGCCGGGGGACCATGCCGGAGAGCTTGAAACCTCATGCATGCAGGCTTTCAGACCGGAATTGGTCTATCCTCTCGACATGGCAGGTGACGGACACGAAAGAAAGATGAAGATCGCCGCTTTCAGGGAAAAATGGGCATGGTCACCACGCAGGTGGAGATACGTTACCGACAGCACAGGCTGCGGATGTCCGTACGAAGCTACACCGGAAAAAGGTAAAATCTATTTGGAAAAGTGTATCGACAAGGTTGCCGACTTTCTTGTAGAGTTTAGCAAGGTAAAAAAAGAACGTGACCTTTATGAAGATTAGATATGAAAGATAAAGTAATTATCGTATCCGCCCCATCCGGGTCAGGCAAAAGTACTGTAGTCTCACATTTGCTGAAGAAGTTTGGAGAGTTGGAATTTTCCGTTTCTGCCACCTCAAGAGCCCCAAGAGGTGAAGAGCAGCATGGAAAGGAATACTATTTTTTCTCAAAAGAAGAGTTTTTGTCCAAAGTATCCAACAACGAGTTTGTTGAGTACGAAGAGGTGTACAGCGGCTCTTTTTATGGCACCCTCAAGTCTGAACTGGAAAGAATCTGGCAGAAAGATCATATCATTATCTTTGATGTGGATGTCAAAGGCGGGATTAGCCTGAAAAAGATCTTTAAAGATCAGGCACTCTCCATCTTTATTAAGGCCCCTTCTATCCGCGAGCTTCGCAAAAGACTGGTACTCAGAGGTACAGACAGTCCTGAAGCTATTGAAGACAGAGTGCAAAAAGCCAGGAAAGAGGTCAGATATGCTCCCAAATTTGATGTCACTCTTGTCAACGATGACCTCCAAAAGTGTCTTGACGAGGCTGACATGATAATAGACACGTTCCTGAATAAATAGATGGCAGTTGACTCTCATAAAAGCAAAGTAGCTCTGTTTTTCGGCTCTTTCAATCCGATACACAAGGGACACTATGCGATACTCAAATATCTGTGTGACTGCGGCTATTTTGAGAGTGTGCGAATAATCGTTTCCCCGCAGAATCCGCTCAAAAGCCCGCTTTCCACTTCAAAAGAAGAGCGGCTTAAAGAAGTGAGCGAAGCTATTGCAAGATGCGGCCTGAATGTAGAGATTTCGGATGTGGAATTTCATATACGCAGGCCACTGTACACCATTAAAACTTTAAGATACCTGCGCATCCATGAGCCTGAAAATGAGCATATTCTCATAATAGGCAGTGATAATTTGGCAATACTCGACAAATGGCATAAATGGGAAGAGTTGATTAATGAATTTGAGATTTGGGTCTATCCTCGAGACGGATTTGACTCTCAGGCACTTTGCGACAAATACAATGAAATCTCTTCTTTAAAAAAAATTAGATTAATAGATTCACAACTGTGCAACATATCTTCTACGATGATTCGCGAAGGAGAGGCAAAGGGGGAAGACATGAGCAAACTTAAATTATGAAAGAACGGAAGTTTTTCGGAGTCAGCAAAAACATTTTCTATACCGGACTGACAAGTTTTCTTACAGACACAGCCACAAAGATGGTCTATTCCGTCATGCCTATGTTTCTGCTATCCATCGGGGCTTCCAAGACAAGTCTCTCCCTCATCGAGGGGATTGCAGAAAGTACTTCTGCATTAATTAAGTCATTTTCAGGATTTTGGAGCGACAAAATAGGTAAAAACAAACCTTTCATGCTCCTGGGATACGGGCTGTCGGCCATCATAATGCCACTGTATGCATTTGTAGGTGCTCCTGTTCACGTACTTTATCTCAGATTTGTAGAAAAAGTGGGAAAAGGACTCAGAGCTGCACCGAGGGACAGTATTATTGCCGCTTCGGCCGGAAAAGATACAGGCAAAAGTTTCGGTGTACAGAAGTCTATGGACAATATGGGAGCCATATTGGGACCTGTAATAGCCTTTGTATTACTAAGGTTTTTTTCCGAAAACTATCGACTTATCTTCCTGCTGTCGGCAATTCCGGCATTTTTCGGAGTAATGGCTATCATTTTCGGAGTAAAGGATGCCCGCAAAGAGCCTTCACAAAGGCTTAAGTCTTTCAAATTAAAGGATTTACCAGGAAAGTATTACCTGTTTTTGGGAATTATCTTCCTCTTTACACTTGGTAATTCCACTGATGCTCTGCTGTTGGTTAAGGCTAATGAAGTAGGCGTAAAGGTGGCATTCGTACCTTTGGTGTATCTTATTTCAAGCGTAGTCTCGGTAGCTCTCGCTGTTCCTATGGGAACTCTTTCCGACAGGGCGGGAAAAGGCAAAATGTTGATAATCGGATATATCATCTATGCAATAGTCTATTTTGGCTTCGGCCGGACTTCCAACGTAGGTATGATACTCGGTCTGTTTGCCCTCTATGGGCTATATTCCTCCCTCACTGACGGAATACAGAAGGCTTTTATTTCCGATATGATCGGGAAAAACATAAAAGGTACGGGTATGGGCATCTACAATACACTGATGGGGCTTACGCTGCTGCCGGCAAGCCTGATAGCCGGATGGCTCTATGACAATGTCAATTCCTCGGTACCATTCTATTTCGGTGCATGCACCGCAGCAGGAGCAGCTATACTTATGACAATACTTACATTTTCTAAAAAGAAACAACATGATACGCTCTAAATTACTCGTATCCTCACTGCTGATGGCAGTAACGATACCCTTGTTCAGTGATGTACCTTACAGGCTCGACCCGATGGTAACAGAGGTCGGGCGCGAATATCCGCGCACGGAATTCACCTCATTTACCTCAAAGGAAGCAGCTCTTCACGGTGAATATGAGAACTCTCCTTACTACAATTCTCTCAATGGAGTATGGAAATTTCTCTATGTGGACGACTCAAACGAAATACCGTCAGGCGTAGAAAATACTTCCTTCGATGCCTCATCATGGGGTGAAATAAAAGTGCCGGGCAACTGGGAAAGGCAGGGCTACGGAACCCCCATATATGTCAATATGCCGTACGAATTTGAATTTACTCATGCGGAGATCCCCCAACTTCCGGATGTTATTCCCGCCGGAGTCTATCGCCGCTCTTTTACCGTACCGGAGCAGTGGAAAGACATGGATATTTTCCTCAATATTGACGGTGCAAAATCAGGGATATATGTCTATGTAAACGGGAAGGAGGTCGGATATTCCGAAGACTCGAAAGACAGAGCACAATTCGCTCTTAATCAGTACTTAAATAAAGAAAGTAACACAATTGTTATAAAAGCCTACCGATGGAGTACAGGCTCATGGCTGGAGTGCCAGGACTTCTGGAGAATCAGTGGCATAGAGCGAGATATCTATCTGAGTGCACAGCCTAAGATCTCTCTGAAGGATTTCAGGATAATTTCAACTTTGGAAAACACTTTGGAAAACGGCATTTTCAAGCTTGACATGATTGTCCGAAATAAAGAGAGAAAGGCCGTCAACGTCTCTTACGAACTGCTTGACGGGAAAGGTGTCACAGTTGCCTCAGAAAGTAGAGTCATTGATGATGTAATGATTCCGTCAAAAGAGTGGAATCCGGAGAGCAATGTAACCTTCAGGGCAAAGATTCCCAAAGTACAGAAGTGGTCTGCCGAAGATCCTTCTCTCTATACCCTGATTATGAATATTAACGGAGAATATGTTCCGTACAGAGTAGGCTTCAGAAAGATTGAGATATCCGACGGACTTATGCTTGTCAACGGCCAGCCTGTTAAGTTTAAAGGCGTAAACCTGCACGAACACGACCAGATAAGCGGTCACTACTCTACAAAGGAGACCATGCGCAAAGATTTGGAACTGATGAGACTGAATAATATTAATGCGATTCGTACATGTCACTACCCTCAGCCACGCTACTTTTATGAACTGTGCGACGAGATCGGAATGTACGTCTATTGCGAAGCAAATATCGAATCTCACGGAATGGGCTACAATCTAAAGGTAGGTGGAACGTTGGGCAACAACCGTTACTTCTACGGAACGCACATGGACCGCATAATCAATATGTATGAAAGATGCAAAAACTTCCCTTCCGTAACGATATTTTCCCTCGGAAATGAGGCGGGAAACGGATACAACTTCTATCGCAGCTATGAATGGATTGAGGAGCGTGAAAAGGGCGAAAATGGCATGAACAGACCGATCTGCTACGAAAGAGCAGGTCTTGAATGGAATACCGATATGTATGTACCTCAATACCCTACCGCAAAATGGTTTGAAGAGATTGGCGAAAAAGGCTGTGACAGACCTGTCGTGCCAAGCGAATATTCTCACGCCATGGGTAACTCTAACGGAGGGCTGTTCAAGCAATGGCAAAGTATCCGCCTTTATCCGCAGCTTCAGGGTGGCTTTATCTGGGATTGGGTAGATCAGGGATTTTATGAAGAAGATACTCACGGCAACTATTATTGGACCTACGGAGGAGATTATGGAGTTAATTCGCCAAGTGACGGAAACTTCTGCTGCAACGGGCTTGTAGCTCCCGACCGTACTCCTCACCCTGCCATGGCGGAAGTTAAATACGCTTATTCCAATATAGCATTTGATGCAGAAGATGCGGCTTCAGGTAAAGGCTTCTATGTATCCAATCTGTTTTATTTCACTAATTTGTCTGACTACGACTTCACTTACGTGATTGAGGAAAACGGTAAGGC
This sequence comes from Bacteroidales bacterium, assembly GCA_028691975.1. Taxonomy (GTDB): domain Bacteria; phylum Bacteroidota; class Bacteroidia; order Bacteroidales; family UBA932; genus Cacconaster. Next base: position 6,164 of record JAQUYF010000054.1, read on the forward strand.
AATCAGACGCGGCAAACTCTCTTTTGCAACTCAACCGCAAAAGACAGACTCCTTCGATATCTCTTATAAAGGGTTAAAATTCAGAGAAGATGCAGACTATTATATTCGATTTTCCGCCAAAACAAAGTCTGCAGAGAGGTTGGTTCCGGCCGGACATGAGGTTGCCTTTGGTCAGTTTCCTGTCTCTCTGAAGAAGGAGATTGCATTTAGCGCAGCCCGTGCACCGTTTAAGATGAAAAAAGGATCGGCACTCTCCATTTCCGAAAACGAATCCGTGATTATTATTACTTCAAACAAACTTAATCTGCTCTTTGACAAAGATAAAGGTTATATTACTTCCCTTGCTGTAAATGGCAGGCAGTTATTTGCCGGAGGCTTCGGTATTATGCCCAACTTCTGGAGAGCTCCTGTCGACAATGACTACGGCAACGGAATGAATAAAAAGTTAGCTGTCTGGAAAGAGGCATCCACTACTTTCGATTGCAAGGCTTCCGCTCTTGTGTCAGGTGAGAATGTGGTGCTTACGGCTCATTACCGGCTTCCTGCTTATAATTCATTTATCGTCACTTATACCATCACCCCTGCGGCAGCAATTCACGTTGATACCAAATTTACTGCCATGGCGATAGCAGCACCGGGGTCTTCTTACAAGCCTACTCCAAATGTACCGCGTATCGGAGTAAGGTTCCGCCTGCCGGCCGTAGTGGCCGCTACCGGTGCAGTTACTGAGTCATTCAGCTATTTTGGACGTGGTCCCGCTGAAAATTACTGCGACAGAAAATGGGGATCATCCATAGGCCTTTACAGCTCGAAGGCATCTGCAGAATACTTCCCGTACATAATTCCTCAGGAATGTGGGCACCATTGCGATGTAAGATTTATACAGTTTGACAGAATGACTATTGTTGCGGACGATATAATGGAGTTTAATGTGCTTCGCCACGGTGTGGAAGACTTTGACTTGGGCAAACGCTCTCATATCAATGATGTTACAGGGGCAGTACGAGACTTTGTGGAGGTTTGTCTCGACTACCGTCAAATGGGGGTCGGTGGCTACGACAGCTGGGGCGCAGTTCCTGATGAAGAAGCCATGATAGACTCATACATGGACCACATCTGGGGATTCAGCATCTACCTGAAATAGGAAATAACGGCAAAGGCTTGTTTGATATTGGAAATGTTTTGTTGAATTATTGTAACATTGTTACGCTTTTGTACTAACTTTACCAACTATTTGATGTAATCTTATGCAAGATAAATAATACAAAATAACTATAGATAACTTATGAAAAAACTTTTTATCCTATTTGCAGCGTTTCTCATCTCAATTACTGCACAAGCCCAACGTTTCGGCATTAAAGCCGGAACAGATTTGTCTAAAATATCTGTCAGCCTTGAGGGCCTCGGATTAGACATAAATACGGGTTTCACACCGGATTTTACGTAGGAGGATTCGGCACTTTCAACATCAGCGATGCTTTTGCCATTCAGGGCGAAGCTCAGGTCAGCTATTCGGGCGGAACAATTAAAGTCTCTCAGGAATTAATAGACAATGTAGGAGGGAATATTGAAAATTACATTTATAAACATTATTGGACCGAAGTTACAATTGATAAACGTATGAAGTGTTCGATAAACTCTTGGAAAGCGACCGTTCCCGTTATGATAAAATACACTTCAAATAATCTTTCGGTTCTTGCCGGACCATACGTCAGTCTTCTATTTGACCTGAATACTGCTCTCACAAAGGATGGTGAACAAGTTAAAATTGAAGGTGCTGCCGGTGAGATTATTACCAGCTTTACCGATGAACTTAAACAAATAGCTAAGGAAACCATACGTCCTGTAAATTTCGGCCTGAACTTCGGCATAGAGTATCAATTTGACTGTGGCCTCTTCCTGAGCGGAAACTACTCATTTGGATTGCGTAATGTTTTTCCGCTTAACCCGAGTGAAAATGAAACTCTTAAAATGCTTGTCGATCTGAATGTAACAACCCGTGTTAAAACTCAATCATTACAATTTGGCCTTGGCTATAGGTTCTAAAATGTAATTGAGAGTCCTATAAGAAAAAAGCCCTCTACAAGTAAATGTAGAGGGCTTTTTTGTAGTGCCTAAGGGAATCGAACCCTTATTCCCGGCCTGAGAAACCGGTTTCCTGAACCGTTAGAAGAAGGCACCGTTCAGTCGCAAATCTTTCGATTTGGGAGTGCAAAAGTAATATTGTTTGACAAAAGTACCAAATTTTAGTTGTAAAAAAGTGGATTTTACCTGTAAATTCGTTTTAAGACCCAAACAACATCAACATAGACGCGACAAGAACGTAAGCGAAAACAAGTATGGATGTTCGTCCGAGGGTGACATTCAGAGCCTTACCTTGCTTAGTGTAGAGCTCTCTCCAGATGGAAAAGCCGGTTATTAGTATCACGGTCATCAATGCAACCCTTTCAGAGCTGTGATCGTAACGAATGAAGAAAAACGGAAGGAGGACTGCGACTGTAAGATTCATAAGATATGCTACACCTCCGAAATTTTTACCGAACAGTACTATTGTCGTGATTTTGCCGGCAGCCCTGTCTTCCTCATAGTCTCTATAATTATTGACTATCAAGATATTAACAGAGAGAAGTCCGACAGATACGGCATATATGAGACTTTCCCATGTAAAAGTACCGGTCTGTACAAAATAGGTGAAACATACCGGTATGAGTCCATAAAACAGCAATACGGCCACATCTCCGAGAGCATGTTGAGAGAGCGGATACGGCCCTGCAGAATAGGCAAATACGCAAAGTGCCATCGCAATGCCGACAAATATAAGCCACCACGGTGCAAAAAACAGCAATCCGAGGCCGCACAGGCATGATAAGCAAAGGGATATGAGCGCGCAGTAAAGGACAGGTTTCGGCTCTACCTTACCTGTGGCAATCATCCTCTCCGGCCCCTTTCGTTCATCGGTATCAACTCCATTTCTGAAATCAAAATAGTCATTTGCCATATTACTCGCAATTTGAGCAAAAACAGCTACACCAAAGCAGAGCAGAGCCGGGACAAGCAGAAAGCCACCATCTTTAAAAGCCAAAGCCGACCCGATAATTACAGGGCTGATGGAAGCAGGCAGAGTCCGGGGTCTGGCAAGCTTCACTATTTCCGAAAAAGAGGGAAAACGCTTCATATATATATATTACATCAGTTTCCGAAGGAGCTTGCGCTTAAACAAAGTATATGGACGATAGCGAACAGCAGGGTCCAAAGAAGTGCCCTTATCAACAATGCTCTTGTAGTGAGTAAAAGTATCGAAGCTCGCTTTGCCGTGGTACGAGCCAATACCGCTGTTGCCCACTCCACCGAACGGAAGATGAGATGAGGCTACATGCATAAGCGTGTCATTGACACAACCGCCACCGAATGAAAGTTCATGCAATACCCTGCGCTTAACCTCCGCATTATTTGTAAACAAATAAAGAGCAAGCGGTTTGGGACGTTGTCTAATCTCCTCAATCACCTCATCAAGAGTATGATAAGTGATAATAGGAAGGATCGGACCGAAGATCTCCTCCTGCATTGCTTTCGACTCAAATGTTGCGTTTGGCAAAATGACCGGAATAATTGTCCTGTCATCTCTGACAGCCACTTTTTCTCCGAAGAGATTCTCGCCTTCATTCAATGTATCAAAGATCCAAATATCCTCCGAACCTCTTCCTCCATAATAGATCTTTTCCTCATTCAAAAGAGCGCAGAGCCGCTGGAAATGCTTTTCATTGATAATCTTAGGGTAATCTTCTATACGGCCACGCTTATTGGCAGGGTAAAATTTACTGATCCAGTAGCCGAGTTTGGTAAGCAACTCATCCTTTCTGCTCTCGTGCACAAGCACGTAATCAGGAGCCACACAAGTCTGACCTGCATTGATATATTTACCGAAGACTAACTTCTTGGCTGTCATATTGATATCCGCATTTTCATCCACAATGACAGGACTTTTTCCACCAAGTTCCAGACTTACGGGTGTCAAGTTTTTGGCGGCAGACTCCATCACAAGACGACCGACAGTCGTACCGCCCGTAAAGAAGATGTAATCAAACTTCTGCTCCAAAAGACCTGCGTTGGCAACTCTTCCCCCCTCCACTACTTTAACAAACTCCGGCTGAAAGCACTCCGCAACAATCTTTGCAATAACAGCAGATGTGGCAGGAGAATAAGCCGAAGGCTTGATGGTTGCGCAGTTACCTGCAGAAATGGCCCCCACAAGCGGTTCGAGTGAGAGCAGCAGCGGATAATTCCATGGAGCCATGATCAGGACCACTCCGTACGGTTCACTCATACGGTAACATTTGGCCGGCATAAGTGCCGTATCCGTCCTTACTTTGACGGGCTTCGCCCATTGATGAAGATGCTTTAAATGGTACTTTATCTCGCCTTTTAGCACTCCTATTTCGGTGAGGTAACCTTCTGCTTCCGACTTGTTAAGATCGCTTTTAAGAGCTGAAAGTATCTCTTTTTCATGATTATTTATTGAGGTTGAGAGCTTTTTCAGCGCATTGATTCTGAAAGAAAGGTGCTTCGTCGCTCCGGTATTGAAAAAATCTATCTGTTCCATGTTATGTCTCTTCGTTAATTACATCTTGACAAAGATACTGTTTTTGCCGCTGAGATTGTCAATTATTATGCACCCAAAAATCAAAGAGATACATTTTTTGACTACTTTTGTAAAAAATATACTAATATGTATTGCACTAAACAAATTACACCCGATATCAGCTGGGTCGGAGGAAGTGATCGCCGCCTTGCTCTGTTTGAAAACGCCTTTCCTATTCCGCGCGGAATATCATACAACTCATATCTTATCAATGACGACAAAACCGTGCTGCTTGATACTGTTGACAGGGCTGTCGGTCCGGTATTTTTTGAGAATATAGCTCACGAACTTGCAGGCAAGCCTCTTGACTACTTGATAGTCAATCATATAGAACCTGATCATTGCGCTACAATTGCCGGTCTGGTACTCCGCTATCCTGAGGTACATATTGTCTCTAACAAGCGCACTATCAGCATGATAAAGCAGTTTTTCACTTTTGACGTAGATTCCCGTGCTGTAATTGTCGGTGAAGGAGACAAACTCGAGACAGGACACCACACTCTCACTTTCCTGCTTGCACCGATGGTGCACTGGCCGGAAGTGATGGTAACTTACGATACAGTCGAAAAAATTCTCTTTTCAGCCGATGCTTTCGGCACTTTTGGAGCAATTAACGGTAATATTTTTGCCGATGAGGTCAATTTTGAAGCCGAATGGCTTCCTGATGCCCGCCGTTACTATGCCAATATCGTGGGTAAATATGGCTCACAGGTACAATCGTTACTGCAGAAGGCTTCTGCTGTTGAGATAAAGATGATATGTCCTCTACACGGTCCCGTCTGGCGTGACAATCTTGCCTGGTATATAGAGAAATATGCGAAGTGGGCTGCCTATACTCCTGAAGATACTGCTGTAATGATAGCTTATGCCTCCATTTACGGTGGCACCGAAAATGCGGCCAATATCATAGCTTCCAAGCTTGCTGACGGAGGATGTCGCAATATTGTGATGTACGATGTATCAGCCACCCACCCTTCGGAAATAGTATCCGAATGTTTTCGTTGCAGTCACCTTGTTTTTGCCTCGTCAACCTATAATGCCGGTATTTTTTCCGGCATGGAAACACTCCTGCTCGACCTGAAAGCGCACAATCTGCAGAACCGTACCGTTGCCCTTGTGGAAAACGGCTCGTGGGGACCTGCAAGCGGCAGACTGATGACTGAGATTTTCACTTCAATGAAAGGTATCACCATCTTGGAAAACACTCTAACCATCAAATCCACCCTCAAAGAGGAGCAACTGCTCGACATTAACAAGTTGGTCAGCAGCATCCTGAACAGCATGCGGTAAATATCGCGATGTTGACTCTAACTGCGGATTGCGATAGCAGGATTAGTATTGGCGGCACGCAGAGATTGGTAGAATACTGTTATCGTAGCAACTGTCAGATTGATATAGTTTACAATTGCAAAGAGAAGAATCGCAATTCCGACTGCCATAAGGATATAGACGAAGGATTTGTTATTGTGATTGAGACCCTGATATGACATCAAATCTGAAAATATAACCTTTCGCAATGGCGTGAGAGTAACCTCTTGAGCAGCTCCTCTTCTGTATATCCAATAAAATTCTTTGAAGAAGGTCTTCATCGCCATCCACGCTCACTTCAAAAATGAAATCGTTTTCGAGCAGAAATTCTCTCTGACAGATTTCATAGCAGTATCTGCCGACGCAATATCAAGAAAAAAAAGACGGGCCGTGAACTCCGGA